>DATEYJ010000057.1:0-11606 GCA_035256265.1 archaeon | reverse complement strand
GGCCAGATTATGTTCATGTCAAGCAGTGTTACTTATTCTGCCAACAGCACTACCAGCATCAATGACAGCAACTGGCATCATGTTCTGGGCACTTATGACGGCGATGCTTTGAGGATTTATATCGACGGCGTTCTGGAAGATACCAATACCGCCCCATCAGGCAACCTGCCAACCGCCGACGGCCCTGTCAGAATCGGCGCTGATTATCAGGCCACTCCTGGCAACTTCTTTAATGGGATAATCGACGAAGTCCAGATACACAACCGTGCCCTCTCCCCCGAGAAAATCAAGACAATATACAGCGGCACGCGCTCTGACTCGAATTATGACGGCTGCATTTCCGATCCAGAGCTCACAGCTTTCATAGACTTCTGGCACCTGGACAGCTCGAACCCGACACTGAAGGAATTAATAGAGGCGATTGGGTTGTGGAAGAGGGGGTGCACATGATTCCAAAAAAGGCAGTGGTTTTTGCAGCAATCCTTTGGTTAGCCAGCCTGATCCAGGGAGTGCACGCAGCCGACCATTACATCCGCGCCCAAGCAACCGGGGCCGGCACTGGTGCTGACTGGACAAATGCCTGGTCATCTTTTTCTGCCGTGACATGGACCCGCGGAGATACCTACTATGTGGCCTCGGGAACATATCCTGAAGATGTCTCTATATCAAGAGCGGTAAGCGGCACGCTTTGGATATATGTCAAAAAAGCGACAGTGGGAGACCATGGCACGGGTATCGGCTGGAGCGATTCCTACGGAACGGGCCAAGCAGAGATCAATGGGACATTAGTTGTATCGTATTCTTATGTTGACATTGACGGCGTAACCGGTGCCGACAACTCCGGCCACGGCATAAAAGTCCACTATACCGGCTGCGATTCGGTTTTTAATTCAAAGAACGTGGTTAGTCTTGGAGCAGGGGCAGACAGCATCCATTTGCACCATATGGAGATAGCGGGATGCGGATACGGCACGTATGATTCAACCGATGGAGTGTACCAGAATAATCCTTCCACTAATCCCGGTACCGACATACAAGTCAGCTATTGCTGGATCCACGATGTCAGCCGCAACGGACTGACCCTCGGCGGCCATCAAGGAACGGCTTTTACCGATGGGAATATCGGTTTTCTCTTTGAAAATAACCGCTTGGAAAAAACCGGAGGGTGCCTCTATCCGGATTGGCATGGGCAAGGAGTGCAGGCGGGATACGGCGGGACTCAGGACTATATAGTATTTCGCAACAATAAATTTATTGACATACTGGGAACCGGCTATATCGCTTATCTGGGTGGTACAGTGAATGACCATATCCGCTTCTACAATAACATCTTCTATGCTACTGACCGCGATAAGTTCATCGCCTCCCCTGGCGTAATTACTTTCCTGGCTTCTGCTACCTCGGTTAATAACGTCCTGATTTACAATAACGTTTTTTATAACATCGAACTTAAGGGAGTTACCAATTGGGCAACTTCCGGGACAGGCAATGAACTGAAAAATAATATATTCACAAATTCTGATTTTACCTACGGTAATGTGGGATTTATAGCCCAAAATAACGATTATTTTAACAACTCTTATAACCCCAGCGTTACCTGGCGCTATTTCAACGAATCGGGATTTCAAACTGAAACGGCTGATCCGTTTGTCAATTCTGCAGGATATGATTTTCATCTCAAATCTACGGCAAACGCAAGGGATAAAGGAGTTGATTTGAGCAGTGTTTTCACCACCGACAAAGACGGCGTTGTGCGCCCTCAAGGCTCAGCTTGGGACATCGGGCCGTACGAATATACAGGCACAGTCCAGACCTGCTCCTCCCTCGGAGGCTCCTGCTGCTCCTCAGTCCAGACCTGCTCAGGAAGCTTCCAGTCCAGCTCGAACTGCGCAAGCCTGTGCTGTGTAGGAGGGACCTGCCAAGCTCCCCCACAAACCTGCCCGGACGGAACCCCATACAGTTCCTGTTCTTCCACAAAACCCCTGTACTGCTCCTCAGGGACCCTGATAAGCAACTGCCAATCGTGTGGATGCCCATCAGGCACATGCCAGCCTGACGGAACGTGCCAGTCCCAGACAGGCTGCTTCAACAGCACAGCTGCCTGGAGCACCAGCCAGATACAGCCGCAGAACGGCTCATTCACATTCCAGTATGATGCGATCCCATTTACTTTGAATGGCGACGCCCTGGTTGCGCTCTCAGCAGCATCAGGGACTTCCTATAATGATTTTGCAGTCCTTGTCCGCTTCAACACATCCGGCTACATTGACGCCAGGAACGGAGGGATATACAGCTCCGGCACACCCCTGCATTATGCAGCAAACACACAATACCATTTCCGCATCCCCGTGAATGTGCCTGCAAAAACCTATTCTGTCTATGTAACCCCGCAAGGCGTGCAGGAAGTTCTCCTTGCGCAAAACTTCAGCTTCCGTTCAGAGCAGAGCAATACAACGCAGCTCAGCTACTGGGGGCACATATCCGAGACAGGAGGTCAGAGCGTATGCAACGCGGCCATAGCCCTTCAACAGTTCCACAAGTCCGACACCGACCAGGACGGCTGCGTATCCGGAACGGAACTGAACGCGTTCATGGACAGGTGGAAGATGGATAATATGGATGTGACCATAAGGGAGCTGATAGAGGCGATTGGGTTGTGGAAACGGGGCTGTCCCTAAAGAAGCAGCTTCCTCATCCCCTCAGAGAGCTTCACTATATTTATCTTCTTGTTCTGCTCCTTTGTCACAATCCCTCGCGTTTTCAGGGAGTGCAAAATCCTGAACACCTTCACCTTCGGAAGGCCGGTCTGCCTGACAATCTCCGCCTGAGGGACCTCTCCCTTGTTATCAAGGATAACTTTCATCACAGAGACCTCATCCTTCTGCAGGAAGCTCAGGAGCTGGTCCTTGTCCACAGCAGGCTTCTCGAACTTGGGAGAAAGTAAGTAATAGGCCAAGATCCCTATGAGGAGGCCCATGGATCCCACAAGGGGGACGAAAAGGTAGAGGGGTATAGCGCACCCACATGCGTTCCCTGATGACACCTGAATCTGGACATAAAGGCTGCTGAGGGCCACCACGAAGATGAAGGCCGTGAGCACGAGCATGCCTGTGAGGAACTTCTTCTGAGGGTTCAGGTTCATATTCTTACCTTTGGAAATAGGATTTATAAGGTGTTTAGCTTGAAGGTGTCTCTTGACGCCTTCCTTCAAGCGATGGTTTCATAAAATGAAACCAATCTTTATATATAGTTTCAGCGAGTGTTTTGTTATGGACATGAAAAAGCTCCGCGAGGACTTTCCCATACTCTCCCAGAAGGTGAACGGGAAGACGATTGTATACATGGACAACGCGTGCATGAGCCTAAAGCCCAGGCCTGTCATACAGAAGATGCTTGAGTATTATGAACAGTACACGGCCTGCGCGGGCAGGAGCAACCATACCTTTTCCCGCGTGTGCGAGGAGAAATACCAGGAAGCGCGCAAATCCATCCAGAAGCTCGTGAACGCGCGAAAGGAGCAAGAGATAGTCTTCACAAGAAACACAACGGAAGGCCTGAACCTAATAGCCAATTGCCTTAACCTGCAGAGGGGGGATGTGGTCCTGAGCAGCGACAGGGAGCACAACTCCAACCTCATCCCGTGGCAGATGCTGAAGGAGAGGAAAGGGATAGAGCACAGGATAGTGAAGTCCAGGCCAGACTACACTTTTGACTTGGAAGCCTTCAGGAAGGCCATGGACAAGAGCGTGAAGCTTGTTTCAATGGTATGGACATCCAACATAGACGGCTACACCCTCCCTGTCCGGGAGATTATAAAGACAGCCCATGATTACGGAGCCTTAGTCATGCTGGACGGGGCGCAGGCCGTTCCTCACGGGAAGACGGATGTGAGGAAGCTGGACGCGGACTTCCTGGCTTTCTCAGGCCACAAGATGCTGGGGCCCACAGGTACTGGAGTCCTTTATGGAAAGCATGACCTGCTGGAGAGGCTTCAGCCTTTCATGGTGGGAGGCGAGACTGTGGAGTTCACGACATACGAGACGCACAAGTTCCTGAAGCCGCCCGAGAAGTTCGAGGCAGGCCTGCAGGACTATGCGGGAATGATAGGCCTCGGAGAGGCCGCAAGGTATTTGGAGCGGGTGGGACCGGAGAATATAGAAAGGCATGAAAACATGCTTAACAAAACGATAAGCCAGAAGCTCTCGGGAATACCCAACCTCCAAAGGGTGGGTGTGCAGGACCCGGAGCTGAGCGGGGGCATAATATCCTTTAACATAAATGGGATGAAATACCACGACATCTCCCTCATGCTTGACAGGAACCACGGGATTATGATCCGCTCTGGCCAACATTGTGCACATTCATGGTTTAATGGCCACGGGATAGAAGGCTCTGCAAGAGCTTCCCTTTACCTTTATAATACACAGGAGGAGGCAGAGCTTTTCGCAGAGGCTGTGGAGAAGATAGCTAAGTTAGGAAAATAATTGGTGATAATGTGGTTATTTGTATAGTGGCCGCGGTCGTGCTCGGAATCTTGGGGATATTCTCTGCCAGGTACAGGAAGATTGCCAAGGAGGCTTTCTCCTGCGTGAAGAGGATGGCCACCTTCCGTCCTTGTGAAACCGGGTTTGACGACAAGGTGCGCTCGCACGTGACATCCAGGCTAATGAAGAGGAGCGAGAAAGTCGCAGGCGTCTTCTACAGGAACTTCAAGCTCCTGTCCGTTCTGTTCACTGTGACATTCTTCTTTAGCGCGGGCTATACAGGATATACTATTTACAACCTGGTAGTTTATGGGAGCTGCGACCCCGTGCACCCCGAGGACTGCGTTTTCAGTCCGGGAACAGACCCGAACAGGGTGATATGCCCCTACCAGAACCTGAGCGTGAGCTCCAGCGTGGCCACGATAGGCAATTTCAGGAACATAGAATCAGCAAGCGTAGAAGGCAGGCCAACCGTTTACTTCTTCGGGACCACTTGGTGCCCGCACTGCGCATGGGAGAGGCCCATATTCACGAATGTGACTGCAAAGTTCTCCGGATACATAGATGCCAAGGTGACAGAGATAGACCTGGAGCAGCCGCCCCTAGAGATGGAGGTCTTCAAGCACTATTCCACGGATGGGAAGATACCCCTGATAGTGATAGGCGGGAAATACTTCCGTGTGGGTTCTGGAGAGAGCCTGGGACAGTCAGTTGAGGAGAACGTGCTCACGGCGCTCCTGTGCAAGGCTTCCGGGGACCCGATAGCGGAGTGCTCCCTGCCTCAGATAAGGGACCTTGAAAGCAGGCTGTGAAGCGAGGCTATTTTTTATACCCATCCTGAATCCTGATTATGATAACCGAAACAATATAGCAGTAAATCAAATCGATAAGCAGGAAACCAGGCATAAAAAGCGGGCCCAGATGAATGCCCAACCCCGAATAAGGGTCATATGCATAAAAGTATAATGGCAATCCGATTCCTATCCTGCCTTTTGGTAAGGGATAGCCGACGGACAAAACAAGACTGAGCACAATAAAAATCGAAAAGAGGGCCAGCGTCAGAAATAATGATTTGTTGATAGTGTTTTTAGAGATTTTCTCCAGCTTTCCGTAAATCAAAAGTATTAGCAGAGTTACAAAAAATAATATAAAAATATCAACGATTAAGGAAGTCCAAGAAAATTCCAGGTAAGGCTCGCAGATTGATCCTATTCCGCATTGGGGCACGCCTCCTATTATGAAGGGTAGCGGGAACCCCAATTCCCAGATATCGCCCATGAGAAAAATTTGAAGAGCCAAAGGGGATGCGAACAAAACAATCAGTGTGATAATCTTTATTTTATCCGGCCTGAGAAAACCTTTCCAATCCATAAGCCATCTCCCCCTTCTTTACTTGGCTTTTTGCTTCTTCTGCTCTTGAGGCAGCTTTGGTGGTTTTGGAACTTCCGGCTTCTCCACCGCGTGTTCTATCTCGTCCTCTAAGTCTTCTTCCTCTTCTTCCTGGCTCTCCCCTTTGTAGTTTATCATGGACCTTTGGTTCCCGAGGAACCGCTTGCTGGCCGCGAACTTGGACATGGCAGTGCTGAATACGACAGTAAGGATTATCACCACGACCACCATGTTCAGTATGCTGGCAGCCGCGGAACCGTAATTGGCCGCCACGAGGGCCGCGGCGACGATGGGGGCTATGGCCGCGGCGTCTATCCCCCTGGGAGCAACAAAGGACATCACGAATTTCTCCTGCCTCGTGTAGCTCTTCCTTTCCTTGCCAAGGACTATGCTGACGAATAACGGCCTCGCCATGACTATGGCTATGAAGAAAAGCAGTATGGGGATGATGTCAGGCAGGCCGAACGTGAGCGTGACCTGCGCCCCAAGGAAAGTGAAGACGGCTATCCTCAGCATCTCGGAGAAGTGGTCGTCAAACTTCTTGACATCCTCCTTCTCTTGGAATCCCATATCCCCCACTATGAGGCCGCACACGGCCACCGCCAGTATCCCGGAGCCACCCACGTATTCCGCTGACGCGAACGTGAGAAGCGCTATGGAGAGCATCAGGAGGACCGTATAGTCCTGGGCCATCTTCTTCACAAGCTTGGAGAACCCGATGCCCAGTATTATCCCCGTCCCGACGCCTGCCACCATCATGAGCACGAACTTCGAGAAATATGGCATGGGCTCTATAATGGCGCCCGGCTGGAGCGCCACGAAGTCGAGGAAGACCAGCGGGATGAGTATGCATAGCGGGGAATTGAAGACAGCCTCTGTCTTGAGCACGTTCATGACCTTCCTGTAATCCTTGTCCAGAACAGAATCGAACGTGAATATTATCGCGTCAGCCGTCCCGCTGAGCACCCCGCCCAGCAGGAGAGCGAACACCCATTCGAGCCCGAATATGAAGTGAGCGGCAACCCCGAGCAGCACGGTATTGGCCAGCACCCCGAGGATAGCGAACTTCACGGACGTGCCCGACGTCTTCTTGAACACCCTCAGCCCGACGTTGAACATGCCCGCGAACACTATGAATATGAGGGCGAGCGTCCTCAGGAAGTCGGGGACCGCTCCCATCTCGGTTATGTTAATGGGGGCTATGTTCACGTACTGGGAGATTGCGGGATTTCCAAGGACCGTGGGTCCAAGGAGCAGTCCCAGCGATATGAGGAAGATACTGTCCGGGATGTTCCTCTTCTTGAAGAAGTTGGCTATCAGCACGCCGAGGCCGAGCAGTATGGCGAAATACGTTATCACGACTATGGTGCTGGCCATGAATATAATTGTAGGAGGGGTCTTTTATATCTTGGGATAAATCGGTCTTTGCCGTTCCCAAAACTATTTATACCCCCTGAAACCCTCTCTTTGTATGGAGAACCATAACATAGAAAGGACCCTGAAGGTAGCGATAATCCTGACTTCTCTAATATTCGTGGTGGAGCTTGGCGGAAGCATGCTCTCAGGATCCCTCGCCCTTTTTGGGGATGCAGGGCACATGCTCAGGGACGTTTTTGCGCTTGCGGTTTCCCTGAGCGCGGTCATGATAGCCAAAAGGCTGCCCACGAAACAGAGGACTTTCGGCTACCACAGGGTGGAGATACTCGCGGCCCTGCTCAACGGGATACTGCTGATAGTGATAAGCGCCTGGATTTTCCTTGAGGCCTACCTGCGCTTCTTTGCTCCAGCTCCAATCCAGAGCGTGACCATGTTTGTGGTGGCGGCCATAGGACTTGCTGTAAACATTATTGTGGCATACAGCCTGCACGGGAGCCATGACCTTAATGTGAGGAGCGCATTCCTTCACGTGCTCACGGACCTGTTCTCCTCATTGGCCGTGGTTTTCGCGGCTGTATGGATTTTCTTCACGGGCCAGACCATAGTGGACCCAGTGCTGGGAAGCATCATAGCGATTCTCGTCCTGTTCTCGGCGTTCAGAATAATCAAGGACTCGGTTCACATCCTGCTCGGGTTCGCTCCCAAGGACGTGGACTTCAACCAGGTAATAAAGGACATGGAGAGCGTGAAGGGAGTGGACGGGGTGAACAACGTCCACCTCTGGAGCCTGTGCTCCAACGTAAATATAATAGATGCTCATGTCCTCACGAAAGAGCCTGACATGTCGAAAATAGAGTGCATGAAGGCTGAGATAAAATCCAGGCTCGAGAAGTACCAGATAAGGCACGCCACCCTCGAGTTCGAGTGCGAGGAGTGCAGGGAGTGCAAGGAATGCAGAGTTAGTAACAGGAAAAGCAGGGAGGTCAGGCACTAAACTATGAGGCCTTCCTCCTGTAGAAATCCTCTTTCAGTCTCCTTCCGGTCTTCTCCTCCCACTTGGGTATGGGAAGGCCGTATTTCTGCTGGGTGGGCTCCCTGTACATGTCCGGCATCACGTTGAATGCGCAGAACGGGACTATGGGCATCTTTGGGTCAGGAGTGGCGTAGTGTATGCAGCACCTCTTGACGCGCTCCACATCATAATTGTACTGGTCCATGAAGTGCATCATGCCCACGAACAGGCTCTTGTGATGGAAGGCTCCGAGAGCCCTATAATCATGCTTCATGAGGGCGTTGTAAATCATTTTCGAGAGGGAGAATCCTTTGGGCTGTTTGCTCTTGTCTATGAACGAATTCAGCCGGAACATCAGGTTCAGGCCTGCCGTGTACCTGCTCTTTCCCCTGCGTATCTCGTCCGCGAGGGTGTCCAGATACCTGAAGAGGCCTTCCACGTCCACGAACCTCGTTATGGGAAGCATCTTCCCATTATCGTTAAACACATACGTGGCCATCCCACAGGAGAAGTGCGTGCTCAGGGAGTATTTCTGCTTCTTGGTTATGGCCTCCACGAAATTGGTTATGGGCATTATGCTGGGGACAGGATAGAAGTCCTCCCTGGATATCTCTCCATGGGTCTGCTCCTCTATCCTCTTTATGGCGTCCGGGATGGTTATGCGAAAGCCCTCTCTCTCCTTCTTGGGCATCCTCCCAACCAAGGAAACGGGCTGGTAGTTCACTCCTCTTATGACATCATTGTTCTTGAACCCAAATCTCAGGATGTCCCCGAGTTCATGATCATTCACCCCTTTTATCACAGTAGGCACGAGCACTATCCCTATCCCAGCCTTCCTGCAGTTCTCCATTGCCTTGGGAACCTCCCAGTGGTTCTTGGGATTGGTCTTCTCGCTCACGCCGTCAAAGCTCATGTAGAGCGTGTTCACTCCCGCCTCGCGAACGCGCATGGCAAGGCTTGGGGATTGCGAGAGCTTTATCCCGTTCGTGTTGAGCTGGACGTGATCTATGCCCTCGTCCTTGCAAATCTTTATTATCTGCGTGAGGTCTTCCCTTAGAGTGGGCTCCCCTCCCGTGAGCTGGACAGCATTGCAGGGGACGGGCTTCTCTCCTACCAAATTCTTCACCATGAAGCGTATTTGTTCGAGCGTGGGCTCATACACGTAACCCATCTTCTGGGCATAATAGAAGCAATACCAGCACGCCAGATCACACCTGTTCGTGACCACTATGTTTGCAAGGGCTGTGTGGCTCTTGTGCATCTTGCAGAGCCCGCAGTCGTATGGGCAGACAGGATTCTCTTTATCCACGTTAGGGTTTGACACACCCTTGCCATCGCGCGCGAAGCTGCGCGCCTTCTCGTACATCTGGTAGTCCCCGTAATAGAGCTCCTCGAACTCCCCATGCTCCGGGCAGGCTTTGGCAATCCAGACCTTGTCATCCTTTTCGAAAATCTCCGCAGGGAGGACTTTCTGGCACTCCGGACACACGGACTGCGTCCTGACAAGGACGTGGTGCTTGTCTACCACTCTGCTGACCTTCTCCGGAGAATCTTTCCTGTCTGGCATAACAAACACTTATTCTTTTTTTTTCTTATAAGCATTTAATAGTTTTTAAATCTTTTAAACGTTTGTTTTCGCTTATTGCCATTGATTGCAAATAAGTATTAAATCTGTTCAAGGCTATTCTTTATCATGGACTTCTCCTCAGACCAGGGCTCCCTCTGCTCCAGGTGCAAGGGAAGGATGTGGTGCGGGAAAGACAGGTGCCCCCTTCTGGTGAAATTCTACGCCCAGACCAGGGCCAGGCCCCTGATAGATTCCACCCACCTGGAAGGCTCTTCTCCCCCTTCCGTGTTTATCGGCCGTTTCAGCTACCCGAAAGTTTACATAGGTCCCATGCTCCCTCCAAGATTCGGGGATACAAGCCTCATGGACACCCCTGAGAACTGGCAGGGCTTCTCCATAGACCAGATAGTGGACTTCCGTTTCCAGTTGGTGAGGGGGAAGTTCCTGAATCCTGTGAAGAATTTCGATGGGAAGATAGTGGAGCAGACGCGCGAAATCGCACTGGCGGAGAAATCCCCTGACGCTGAGGTGGACTTCAAGAAGAAGCCCATGGGCAAGCTGGTCCTGAATGACGAGATCCAGCCTTTCGGGCCTTCCGCAACCCTCCAGAACATGGAACTAGGAGGTAACGTGAAGTACGAGAAGAATATAGAGCGCTCTTTTAACGACACGGACCTCAAGGCCGCGAAGGCTGTGATAGGCCTGCACAAGGACGGCGTCCTCATCTCGAAAATCCAGAAGGCCTTCTCCGTGGGCGCGTTCGGCCTGGGTCGCAACCGCAAGTTCGTTCCCACGAGGTGGAGCATAACCGCGGTGGATGACACGCTTGGCAAGAACCTCATGACTTACACCCGCGACAATCCGATAATCAACGAGTACAGGATATACGAGCACTATCAGCTGGACAACCGCTGGCTCATTCTCATGCTCCCGAGGGAGTGGTGCTATGAGCTCATAGAAGCCTGGTACCCGAACACCGTATGGAATCCCATAGGCCAGAGCGTACAGATTTTCTCGGACCACGAGTTTTACGAGGGCCGCACGAAGTACGCGGACATAGGGGGCTGCTATTACGCGGCCAGGCTCGCGACAAACGAACTTCTCACCCGGGAAAAGCGCCAGGCAGGCGTGGTGATATTGAGGGAGGCCCATCCCGGATACATAATGCCAGTGGGAGTGTGGAACGTGCGGGAGGCCGTGCGGGCAGCCCTGAAAAAGCAGCCCCGCAAATTCGCGACACTGCAGGAAGCCCTTGACGTTGTAGGGAAGAAGATGGACATTCCCGTGAGCAGATGGATAGAGACCAGCGGGGTGCTGAAGGACACCATGCGACAGCGGAAACTGGTGGATTTCTTCAAAACGAAGAATTAGCGCTTTTCCTTTTCCGGAACCCTTGGCACGGGATTTGGATTGAAATAATGGACTTCAAATCCAGGCCCCTCTTCAAGGACCTTTTCAGGGTCATGTATTCCGGACCTTGCCGTGTGGAATGGTATGTTGTCATATCCTTCTATCTCATGCAGCCCCCTGACTCCAAAGAATTCATCCCCCCTTCCAATATTCCACATGAGCCTGATAGTAGTGATGTCTGGCTCAAGGAATCCCTGGTCCCAGAGCATCTTGTATTGTTTGTATCCCTTGAAAAGGCAGAAAGTCCCCCCTTCCTGCCTCTCCAGATATGTTTTCAAATCCCCATCCCGCTCAGGAACATATTCGCCTGACCACAGGCTAAAGCGTTTTTTCATGACCATATTTGCCCGCTAAACTTTTTAATGCA
>DATEYJ010000056.1:0-6609 GCA_035256265.1 archaeon | reverse complement strand
CCGGACCACATTAATGCCGCGGTCGTCACTCGCGTTCAGCTCCAGGAAATTCTGCCTCCAGTCCTTACCGAAGAGCTCCTGAGCAAGAGCCAGGGCTGCCGTGGTCTTCCCCACACCCGCAGGCCCTGCAAAGAGCATGTTCGGGATGGAGCCATCTTTCGACCAGACTTTCAGCTTGTCCACCACGTGCTTCTGGTCTATGACCTCCGAAAGGCTTTTCGGCCTGTATTTCTCTGTCCACAATTCCATAACGCTCGCCCGAAGGCGTCAAGAGACACCTTCCTTCTCCTTTTTACACCAACAATCACATCTAAATTCTCGCGGATATTTATTAAGTTATGAACAATAGGCATATATGCTGAAAAAGGTACTTGTTCTGGCGGTTTTTCTCGCGGTTCTTCCGGTTGCCTCAGCACAGGATATAGGAGGCTTATCAGAAGGCCAGATGATTTTTTCTCCGGAAATCCAGAATCCTGAGGCCGTGAGCTACCTGCACGCGGAGGTCACGAGGTCCGGCTCTGTCTATCTCTTTGATAACAGCCCCCTGCAGACAGCCAGGGAGCTCACGGTCACGCTCACGGTCCCGCAAAATACGAGCAGGCAGAGGGCCTTCATAAAGAGCATGGATGGAGCGGACAGGTATTCCGTGGCAGAGGACAGGTGGGGGAACAAGGTGGTCAGGCTGCACTGGGAGGTCCCGGAGCTCAAGAAAAGGATATACTATAAGCTTGTTGCGGATGTGGAGGTCTCAGATGGGGAAGAAAGCCCAGGAGGCAAATTCCAGGAAACAGACCTGACAAAGCCTAATACGGAGATAGCGAAGACAGCATATGAGCTGACCTACGGGCTTGACGACATGCAGAGATTCTTCAGGCTCACGGAATGGATATACAGGAACATGAGATATGACAATAATGCGAAAAGCTTCACGGAATCCGCAGCTTGGACGTACAAGAACAGGAGAGGGACCTGTGATGAGTTCTCTAACCTGCTTGTTTCCATGCTTAGGTTACTTGGATACAGCCCAAGGTACGTGGTGGGATATGCGTATTCGGAGAACTGGGGCCAGCACGGGTGGGTGGAAGTGGATTACCAGGGAAAGGCGCTGAGCCTGGACCCCACATGGCTCGAGTCTCCCGTGGACTCCACACACATAAAAGTGGCAGAGCTTCCTGACTCGAACCTGACAGAGAACGTGGAGGTGAGGGGAGGGCAGATAACCATAGACTGGAACAAGGACGAGCCCGAAATAAAGGTCGTCTCGCACAGGGAGAGCCCCAAGATGACAATAGCTGCCCGGCTCATGCCAGAGAACTCCACAGGCGGCAGCTATTCCCTCCTGGAGACAGATTTCACGAATCCGGGCTGCCTGCTCACGAACGTGAACGCGAAAAGCTGCGTCATGAGCGGGGGAGAGGGCTTCCTTTCTATTTCCCAGAAAAGCCAGGCGCTCGCCTTCTGCGGCTCCAAAAGGATTTACTGGTTCCTCAGGTCCCCGGCGGTGGAGAGGGGTATGGTATACACCTGCCCTGTCATAGTCTACGGAGCGGGGGCGGAAAAGACGGTGACAGCGGGCGTGGAGCCGGATTCGAGGAAAGGGCTGGCCACGAAGGCGAGCAGCCAGAACGTGTTCACGCCTGGCCAGAGCTTCGAGGTGGAAACCGTGACGGAAAACACAGGGCACGAGACAGAGTCCGTCTCAGTATACCTCTTCTTCAAGGATTATGTCCAGAGCAGGAATTTCCAGCTCAGCCCGGGGCAATCAGCCTCCATAAAGTGGACGCTGAAGGCGCCGGCCAGCCCCGGAACCCACGAGTTCACGGTCTTCTCATCATCAGGCGAGCTCATGACGAGGAACATCACCGTGGTGTCTCAGAGGCACGCCCAGATAGAGAACATATCCGCTCCGGGCAAAGGCTCAGCTAACGAGACGGTATGGATAAACATAACCCTGAAAGCCCTTGCGAACTTCTCGGGCAGCATCAGGATACTGACAGGTGAACATGCTCAGGAAAGGAACGTCTCCATGGAGCCTTACGAGTCCCAGACCATCAGGTTCGCATATGTGCCGGAAAGCCCTGGCACAAAATCCGTGAGCGTGGCGGTTTTCTCGGAAGGTCAGTATGAGGACGGGTGGTGGGGAACCCTGGAAATCCGGAACCAGAAGCAGTGGTGGGACTTCCTCCTGGAATGGATAGAGGGGATCGCGGACACCATTGCGAGGGCTTTAAGCGGGAAGTGATATGCATGAAACACAGAATCCTTACGAGTCACCCCAAGGGGAAGAAGGGAAGGAACATAGAGAAGGTCAAGTACGAGGATGTCCGGGAGCACCTAATGAAGTGCCTGAAGTCCAGGCCCCTCACCTTCACGCAGATGGCGAAATGCGTGGAGAAGAAGGCAAAGGGCTTCAGCGGCTCCATTCCCTGGTACACGGAATCCATAAAGCTTGACCTGGAGGCCAGGGAAATAATAGAGAGGGTGCCGGGAAAGCAGGACAAATATAGGCTGAAGAGAAAGAAGGCGATCGCTTAATTAACGGCGTAATCCGTTAATGATGCAAATTGCCTTCAGTCCAGATGAGAAGGCGAAAGAGTGATAATTTCAGTTTCTGGAACCCCAAAGACAGGGAAGACTTCCGTCGCGAAAGCGCTGGCAAGGAAGCTCGGGTGGAGGCTCGTGAGCCTGAACATGCTGGCCAGTCAGAAGAAGCTTTACATGGGTTATGACAGGGCCAGGAAATCCAGGATAGTGGACATCCCAAGACTCAGGACTGAAGTCAGAAGACTCTCGAAAATCAACAGGAACATGATTCTGGAATCCCACTATTCCCACGACATGCCATGCGATGTGGTGGTTATACTCAGGACGAATCCGGGAGAGCTCAGGAGGCGCATGAGGAGGGCTGGCTGGAGCAAAAAGAAAATAGAAGAAAATTTGGAAGCGGAAATAATGGAGATTGTGAAAGGGGAGGCCCTGGAGAAGGCCAGAAAAGTCCTGGAGATAGACACGACAGGGAAGGAGCCGGAATGGGTGGTGGAGCAAATCGTCAGGAGGCTGAAACTTGGAAAGAAGCCGGAACCGTAGACCGAAAATCCGGCTTCAAACGTAGTCAGCACGCAAACCATAAAATCTTTATAAAACATAGACAATTAGGTAATGCAGAAATGATAGGAGTAGTTTCATGTTCAGCACGATATTGCTTTTCGGGGTCCTGACAGGCATATTCCTGGGGATTGGATACCTGCTGGGCGGGGTTTTCGGGATGGGGCTGGCTCTCGCGCTCGCGATTATACTGAACTTCGTGACATACTGGTATTCTGACAGGATAGTCCTGGGGATATACAGGGCGAAGCCCAGCCAGGACGCCAAGCTGAATGAGATGGTGGAGAAGCTCTCGCGCGAGGCGAGGATACCCAAGCCCCGCGTGTATGTGGTTCCCAGCAATGCGCCCAATGCCTTTGCGACAGGGAGGGACCTGAACCATTCGGCCCTTGCCGTGACAGAGGGCATGAAAGGCCTCACGGACGCGGAGATGGAAGGAGTGCTTTCGCATGAGATAGGTCACATAACCCACAAGGACATGCTTGTATCAGCAGTGGCCGCCACCCTGGCTGGCGCAATCTCGTACATAGCCCAGATAGGCTACTTCTCCCTCTATGGACAGAATGAGAGGGGCTCGGGAAGCATAATAGGGCTCATACTCATAGTTATTTTCGCCCCGCTCGCGGCCCTCATGATAAGGATGGCAATATCGCGCTCCCGCGAATACAAGGCGGACAGGTACGGGGCGCTCCTTACCAAGAACCCGGAAGGCCTGGCCTCTGCCCTCATAAAGATATCGGAGACCGCGAAGCGCACCCCCATGACAGGCTCCAGCGCCACGTCTCATCTGTGGATAGTGAATCCGTTCCAGGGAAGCTGGTTCACCAACATGTTCTCCACGCACCCTCCCATGGAGCAGAGGATACGCAGGCTGAGGGCCATGGAAGGCCGGGACTAGATGAGAGAATTCTTCCATATCATGAATCGCCTTCCAGCCAGCGTGTTACAAGAACTAAACGTGGTCTGAATGAAAAAGTTCGTGCAGGAGCTTATAGAAGCCGGGGTGGATTTCAGCACGAAGAAGGCCCTCAAGAGGAGCATAAGGCTCATAGGCCTCAAGCCCGAGAACGTGGACAGGCTCTACATAGAGCTGAAGAACGACCACTACAAGGAAAGGTTCAGGTCAATAGAGCCTGGCCACAAGATAGTCTTTCTTCCGCAGTGCCTCAGGCGGCCTGGCTGCAAAGCGTCCCTGGACGAGAACGGCTACCACTGCGTGAACTGCTCGGCCGGGTGCAAGGTGTCTGCTATAAAAGCAAAGGCAGAGGGGCTCGGATACAAGATTTTTGTGTGCCCCGGCGGTTCCATGATAGCCAAGATAATAGTGAAATACAGGCCCAAGGCCGTCCTGGGGATAGCGTGCATGAAGGAGATACTGATGGCAGCAGAGGACCTTGAGCAGGCAAGGGTGCCCTACCAGTCCGTGGAGCTGCTCAAGAACGGATGCGTGGCCACAGACGTGGAAGTGGAGCACGTGTTCAGTCTGCTGTAAAACTATAAGAGAATGATGGCTCCTGTTTCTTTTCCAGAATCTCCCTTATCCCTTTTGCGTGGCCTGCCCCCACCACTACGACTATATTCTGGCATGTCTGGGATAGTTCCAGAATCCTCCGGGCCATGTGCGCATCCCTCTCCTCTATGAGAATCCTGTAAAGCCAGGGGAACTCCTTCTTGAGGAGTCCCAGCGCGGCATCCACCACCTGCTCGGGAGGGACCTTCGCAAGGTTGATTTTCCCCGGCTGCTTGGGTCCCAATCCCACGAGTGCCATCAAAAGGAATGACAGCAACCGCACCTTCTCCTTTGCAGGGATGGCCTTTATCCCCAGGAACGTTTCCCCAATGTCCCTGTCTATCAGGGCCACGCGTATCCCTTCCTGCCTCCCTGCAGAGACAGCCTCGAGCATCTCGGAGCCTGGGGAGATTCCCACAGCCTTTCCCAGGGACTGCTGGATGTTCTTCAGGACAAAATAGAAAATGAAGGTCAGGGGTCCGAGAGTCCTCAGTGCATACCACGCAGAAGCTTCCCCTTCCTTGAGGGCCCGGAGCCTGTTCTCATCCAGCTCCACAGCTATGCAGTCCGGCCTCTCCCTCCCTATGGCCTCCCGTATCAGGCGGCTGCTCTCCCTTGCTATGTGGGAGGTGGGGATGACGGTGATTCTCGCGCTCATATTAACTCCTATGGCAGTCAAAAAGAAAAACGCCGAGGGCAGGATTTCCACACAGCTAACCCATTCATCTGTTAGCTATCATGTTTTTGGGTAAGCCCTAGCCGATTTTCGATTGAAGGCGTCAGCGGACGCATTCCTTCTTTAATCAGGCTTGGGGTTTGAACCTGCACGTCCTTTCGGACACCAGATATCTTTGCTCGTCATCCTCCGCCGAATCCGAGTCAAGCCAAAAAGTCACCCCACGGGGCAAGCCCCGCGGTCCTTATATCTGTTCTCAAGTCTGGCGCGTTAGCCAGGTTCCGCCACCTCGGCCTGGAATCTATTTGTTTGTAGTTTATATATGTTTGGAACCGTCTGGGCCGCCTCAAAAACAGCATTTCCAGAAGCGGGCGGCGATATTCCTGCCGGAAGGCCGCAAGGAAAAATAAAAGAAATAGAAAGGAAAACAAATCTTCTGCTGGTTTACTTGGAGCTTGTGACCGCGTACACTTCCTTCAGCGCCACTATCAGGGCAGCGCCCGCGACGAACGCCACGAACGCTGAAAGGATTCCTGGCACGTAAGGAACTGTTGACAGGACTGAACTCAGCCCTGTACCCACAAGCATGAGTGCTACTGTTCCAAGAAGGAACGGCATCACTTCCTTGCCGGTCACGTTAAGGATTCCCACGATGACTCCCAGCACCACAAGAGCTGCGATTCCCATGTCTCCTATTGCCATGAAACCGGCAATCACGGATATTACCAAACCAGCGATGAATGCCCATCTGCCGATTTTTGTCATGTCCATGGGACTTCTATAAATGGCCTATATTTAAACTTTGCGGTCAAATTTGGGCAAAAAGACGTATAAAAAAACGTCTAAAAGCGTAAATTATGCGGGAGGTGGGTTTTTCGACGAGAGTCGGCCAAAGCCGATTCTAGACTCCATTCGAACCCACGCAGCGACTAACGCACTAGGTGTCTTAGCTACTGCTTCTGAGCAAGGCCCTTAGTCGCACCTAAGCCAGACCTCATCTCCTTAAGGAGATAATCTAGCCCCTTTGACCACTTGGGTACCCCCGCGTGCTCCGGACGGGATTTGAACCCGTGTCATCGGGTGTTTTCGCCGTCACCTTTCAGCAGAGCTGAAATCAGTTTTTTCAGGCGAATTTAGACGGAACGTGATGCGCTCATCACGTTCAAACGCCTATCGGCCCGAAAACCCGAGATCCTTGGCCGGACTAGACGACCGGAGCATGGGCCCGGGCGGATTCGAACCGCCGATCTTCTGCACGTCAAGCAGACGTCTTTTTTGGAGTCCGGCTTTGGCCGGAACCTAACCAACTGGACTACAG
>DATEYJ010000055.1:0-5918 GCA_035256265.1 archaeon | reverse complement strand
TGCTGCGGCCAGCATGATGAACATGGTCGTGATCGTGATAATCCTCACCGTGGTGTTCAGCACCCTCATGGCGAAGTTCGCCGCAAGCAAGAGGTTCACGGCCGGCCAGAAGTCCATAGTGGGCTTCAAGAGGGAGAGTGTGGAGAAGGAAGAGGAGGAGCTGGAGGACGAGATAGAGCATCAGGATGAGAAACCCGAAGCTTCCCCCGAAGTTCAAACAAAATCTGCTGAAGACGAATCGCTTGCTAAGGACCCCCGGACCAATAGAAGGAAAGGCAAATCACGGAATTCTCACTAAGACAGCTCAAGTCACTTGCTCGACTTCTTCTCTTCCACGACGATGGCGTTCACTGTCCCGTCCTGCCCGGGCCTGGAGGTGACCTTCGCGAGCCCGGCATCAGTCTTGATTATTGCGCCCTTTGTTATGACATTCCTCCTCACGTAGTGAGGGTTCGCGGGATTCTCCTGGACGGAGAGGATCTTCGCCTTGTGCATCTTTCCTGTCTTTGGGTCAGCTATGTTCGCGAACTCGAGGGTGAGAGCCCTGACCTTGAGGTTCCCCCCGAAGACTCGCTCGACTTTGGTCTTCTTCTTATGTATCCTCGTTTCCAGGAACTCGGAGCCGCGCTGGAACTTCTTCTTCTTGCTGCTCCTCTTGACTTTCGCTCCCCGCGCCGTCCTGGCGGACCTAAGATGCCATCTCACCATAGCTTACACCTTACAATTGATTCTGACGAAGGCGGATTCGAGCTAGAAGGTGTCATCAAAGAGAGAAGGCGACAAGAGTCGCCTTCAGACCACACGACACCTTCATTCTAAACTTCCGCCTTCCCTCCAAAATCCACTTACTAAGTATTGCACATTGCCTTTATATCCTTTTCCGAAGGAGCTGTCCGCATATTTAAATATGCTGGGGAAATAAAGAATATTTTTGATTGATTGAGGTGTTTGATTGATGCAGAGACCGTTGGATGTTTTGGGAAGTTCTGTGGATAAAAGGATTCTGATCAGGACGAAGAAGGGCGAGGACATCGTGGGAGTGCTCAAAGCTTTCGACTCGCACATAAACCTGTGGCTGGACGACGCCAAGATACAGGGCGAGAGGGAGATCACGCTCGGCAAGGTCCTTGTCCGCGGGGACAACATAGTCTACATATCCCCGGGAAAGTAGCGGCTTAAGCGATTAGCAATGCGAAAAGCTTATATAGCGACTTTTGCAGAAATGTTCAGTTGATGCCTTATGGTAGGAAAGGGAACGCCAAGCTTCGGGAAGAAGAACAAGAAGGTGCACATAATCTGCAGGAGATGCGGCAGGAGAAGCTATCACATCCGCGAGAAGAGATGCTCAGCCTGCGGCTTCGGGAAGTCCGCAAGGGTCAGGAAATACGCCTGGCAGTGGAAGACCGTGCAGGGCGACAGAAGGAAGTAAGTTTTTCTAAATTACGGTAAAGAAGAGTTCAGTTAATCTTTTATTTTATCTGTGGAAGGTGTCAAGAGATACACCTTCCTTCCAGAATCTATCGTTTTTTGCCTTTCCTGCCCTTCTTCGCGGGCTTCTTATGCTTTGCTTTTTTGGCAGGCTTCTTCGCCTTTACCGATTTCTTGGCCTTCGCGGCTTTCTTCCTAGCCTTGGCAGCCTTCTTCTTCGCAGGCTTCCTCTTTTTGGCCTTAGCCTTCTTCTTTAGCTTTTTAGGCTTCTTGGGAGCTTTCCTAGCCTTCGCAGGCTTTAGCTGCTTCTTGCCTGAAGGCGGCTTTGCCACCTTCTTTCCAGTCTCGGTTTTTGAAGCCAGCCCAGGCTTCTCGAGAACCTCCTCCTCGGTCTCTTCTATGTCCTCCTCCAGTTCGTTCTCGCTGGGCTCTCCGCCTTCCTCAATCTTCACTTCCTCCTTTTGGTCCGCGCTTTTTGCGGGGAGAGGTGCATCCCTGTCAGAAACGGGGCCGTCCTTTATAGGAGTGACCTTTATCCCGATCTCCTCCAGCTTCCTCTTCAGCTTGCTGAGCGCGTTGTGTATGTCCTCTATGTTGTGCGCTCCAGTGCAGATTATCTTCCCTGAGCTGAACAGGAGGAACGCTACCCTGGGGTCGTTTATCCTGTAAACCAGGCCAGGAAACTGCTCGGGCTCGTACTCCGCGTTCTCGAGCGCGAATGCGATCTCCTCGAGGTTCAGGTTGGCCCTGATTTTCGATGATGCCACTATGTTTTCCACCTGCACGTTGAACTTGGTGGGGAGGTCTATCCCGGTCTGCCTGACCCTGTCAACAACCTTTCTCATGGCGATCTTTGCCATTTCTATGCTTTTGGCTCCCGTGCACACTATCTTGCCTGAGGAGAATATGAGCGCGGCCGCCCTGGGGTCCAATGTCCTGTAAACCAGGCCTGGGAACTGCTCGGGCTCGTACTCCGCGTTCTCAATCTTCGCGATGAGCCTTGTGAGCGGTATGTCCTTCCCGAGGGAAGCGAATGCGACGACGTTCTCCACTTTCACATGGAATTCAGCCATATCTAAATACCTCCTATAAGGGGCGGCCTCCGATGCCGCCCTTCCGGAATCACCTTATAAAGATGACCCAAAGCTTTAAAAAGGGACTTATAAATATAATGACAACGTATTTAAATAGCCATTTAAATACCTAAAAGGTAAATCTAGAGTAGGAACACGGTTTGAGCCAGCGAACTAGTTCTTAGAAAGATAACCAAAAATTAGAAGCTATGCCATTTTACCCGGCTTTTGCCGTATCATGGCCCAGCCAAAACAAGGAGAAAAATATGGAAAAAGAGAAGACAAGGAGCCTCGTTCCTGATACGAGCATCCTTATACACGGAGAGCTCTCGGAGCTCATAAAATCAGGCAAGCTGAAGAACGTCCGGCTTATAATACCAAGGGCTGTAATCGACGAATTGCAGGCCCAGGCGTCCAAAGGAAGGGAGATAGGCTTCCACGGGCTTGAGGAGATAAAGAAGATACGCGCCGCCGCGGACGCGCACGGAGTGAAACTGGAGTTCACGGGAGACAGGCCCAGCATGGAGGAGATCCACCTGGCCAAGAGCGGCCGCATAGACGCCATAATAAGGGACGTCGCTGCAAAGCACGGCGCCAAGCTCATTACGGCGGACTACGTGCAGGCGCTCGTAGGCGAAGCGGAGGGCGTGGAGATAGAGCACGTCAAGTACGACGTGAAGGGTGAGGCGCTCCTGCTGGAGAAATACTTCTCGCCGGAGACACAGTCCGTCCACTTCAAGGTAGGCCTGCCGCCCTATGCGAAGAAGGGCATGCCGGGCAGCGTGAAGCTCGAGGTGATAAGGGAGGGGGTCATGGAGGAGGCTGAGCTCAAGAAGATTATAGACCAGATCGAGTCCAAGGTCCGCGTCCAGGAGGACGGGTTCATAGAGATGGGCAAGCGCGGGGCGACCGTGATACAGCTCGGGAACTACAGGATCGCGATAACCAGGCCTCCGTTCTCGGACAGGCTCGAGGTGACGGCAGTCCGGCCGGTCGCCAAGTGCACGCTCGCTGACTACAACCTACACAAGGAGCTCGAGGACAAGATAGTCACAGGCTCTTACGGAGTGCTGATAGCAGGCCCTCCCGGCTCGGGGAAATCCACGTTCGCGGCCTCGGTCGCGGACTTCCTTTCCAGCAAGGGCAAGATAGTGAAGACCTTCGAGCAGCCAAGGGACCTGCAGGTCGGTCCGGAAGTCACGCAGTACGCCCCTCTCGAGGGCGACTGGGAGAAGACTTCAGAGATTCTTCTGCTTGTGAGGCCTGACTACACCATCTTTGACGAGATCAGGAAAACCAAGGACTTCAAGGTGTTCGCAGACATGAGGCTCGCGGGAGTGGGCATGATAGGAGTCATCCACGCCACGAACCCCGTGAGCGCAATCCAGCGCTTCATAGGCAGGCTGGAGCTCGGGACCATTCCCCATGTGATAGACACCGTGATATACATATCCAGCGGGAAGATACTCAAGACATTCGAGATAACCATGAGGGTGAAGGTTCCCACAGGGATGAAAGAAGCGGACTTAGCGAGGCCCGTGGTGGAGATAAAGGATTACGAGACGAAGCGACTGGAGTACGAGATTTACACCTACGGTGAGGAAAATGTGGTGATTCCTGTCGCTAAGGAGCGCGAGAAGTCTCCCCTGCAGAACCTGGCGAAGACCAGGATTCTCCAGGAGCTCAGGAACTGGGACCCGCACGCGGAGGTCGAGTTCGAGAGCGACGACAGGATAACGGTGAAGGTGCGCAACGATGCCATAGCCAGCCTCATAGGGAAGAAGGGCTCGAACATAGAGGCTCTCGAGAAGAGGCTGGGCGTCCACATCTCCGTGGAGCCGAAGGAGAAGACGCTTAAGCGCACGGTCCCTTTCGGATTCGAGGAGACCGGAAGCCACTTCGACCTCAAGGTGAACCCCGGCCTCACAGGCCACCAGGTGGACATCTACTCGGATGAGGATTTCCTCTTCTCCGCGATGGCAGGGAAGGGCGGAAGAATCCGCGTCAAGAAGAAGTCCTCGCTTGGGAAGGCAGTCCTGCAGGCGCTTGCGGCTAACAGGCTCAAGATTTACGGGAAGGGGTATTAAGACCCTTCTACCTTCCATTTTTATTTTTATCTGATTACTATTAGCTATGAGAATCAACCTGTTCATTTTCGACTGGAGCGGGGTAGTAAGCGATGACAGATGGCCCGTGTACGAAGCCAACATGAGGGTATTGGAGGATTATGGCAAGCCCAGGATGTCCTTTTGGGAATGGCTTCCAAAGACCACAATGACGCCTATCGAGATTTTTGAAAACCACGGGGTTCATGGAGACCCGAAAGAGCTGTTCGCGCTTTATAAAAAATATTTTACCGAAGCAGTTGAATCAGGGATAACTCCCACCGTTTATCCGGATGCTGTGGACGTCTTCCAGCACATCAAGCGTAAGCGGAACAAACTGGCCGTATTGAGCAGCCACCCGGAAACCAATCTTAAAAGGGAGGCAGGCCAGTACGGCATATTACCCTTTCTTGACCACATTTCCGGAAATTCAAAAGACAAGGCTCATGGACTGATATCCGTTTGCGATTCCTTGGGTGAGGCGCCAAGTCATGCTTTGTATACAGGGGACATGATTTATGACATAATAGCCGCCAAGAAAGCAGGCCTCAATTCCGCAGGGATTTGCACAGGCTATCATACGAGAGAAAGGCTGGAAGGCGAGAATCCGGATTTGCTGCTGGAATGTCTGTCCGACTTGAAGAAAATGATTTAGCTGAGCCTCTATTTCTCAGCTACCATCTCCCTCCTAACAATCCTGTCAAAGTCCTTTCCGAACCAGAATTTCCCATGGAAGCGTTTGCCCTCCAGGAGCAGGGGCATCCAGAACTTATCATCTTCCCACATTTCCCCATAGGGGATTTCTTTCTCAGGAACCCATTCCAAAGGACCTTCCTTGGAATGTTTCAGCCTTCCCGAGAAATCGGAAGCTGAGAACACGTGCACGAGAACGTCAGGTGTTTTCTTCTTCCCATTATAGAATTCCAGGGTCCCGTGCGCCTTGAGGTTTCTGACCTTGAGGCCGGTCTCCTCAAAGACTTCTCTTATGGCCGCCTGCTCGGGGCTCTCTCCCGGCCGTATTTTCCCTCCGGGGCCGTTCCACCTCCCTCCCCCGAAAAGCTCCGGGTTCTTGAGCTGGAGCAGGACTCTGCCGGATTTCCTCATATAGCATAAAGTAGTGGGGGTGGTCATCTCTCCAGACCCAGGCTTCCATAATCGAAATTCAATTTAATGTCCCGAAGCACAGATTTCTTGCCAGATTCTTTGGCCTGTTCTTGGAGAGTATTCAGTTCAAAAAGATAAACAAGGGTTGCAGACCCATTAAAGTCGCTTTTTGCTAAAGTAAGTTCATCTGTGCCGCTTTCTCCAACCT
>DATEYJ010000054.1:0-6775 GCA_035256265.1 archaeon | reverse complement strand
GGCTGTCGTGCTGTCATTCGGGATGAACTGGTGCGCCTCGTCTATCATGACCCATACCATAGGGGAAGACTTGTGCTTCTCCCCAGTCATGGTTTCCACCTCTTCCGCCTTCCGCGCCATCAGGCGTGACTGGAATATCTTCCTGGCGAAGAGGCCTATGACCATGCTCCTGACAGACCAGCCCGAGGATGCGCGGAGATAGTGGGAGATGTCTATCACGGATATCTTCCCCGGTTCGAAGAAATTCTCTATGGGAGTGCCCTCCTTCTTGAAGACGCCCCATTCCTCAGCCACGCCGAACATGCCCACGAGCGCGTCCTTCACCTTTTGCTCAGTCCTCTGGTCCGCCTCGATCTCCTTTATTATGTCCTTTATCTCATAGGAGGAGCCGTGCCCCTCCCGGACCTTCTTCATGGCACGGTCTATCGCAATTCCGTGCGGGTCTATTGGGGAGAATCCGAACGCGAGCATCCAGTCCTGCGCCGTGAGCTCGCCGCAGGGAAGGGTGAATGTGCCGTCAAAGTCCACGCCGGACTTCTCATACTCCTTCACATAGCCCGCGGGTATGTAGAATTTCATGTCCTGGGTGGGCTGGGGCTTGAGCCCCCACTCCGCGAGGAGGTCTGACTCCTTGTCATTGGGCTTCTTCATGGACCAGTATATGCCCATGGTGTCTATCATTATCACGGAGAGGTTCTGCTTGACTTCAGGCGGGAGCAGGACTATCTCCTCCGCAATCACGGCCGCAGAGTAAGACTTTCCTGAACCCCTCTTTCCGCAGACCAGGACTATGTGCGGCCTGACCACATCCATCTGCACGGGGTTGGTGAGGTGCGCTTCCTCCCCTTCCCCCACTATGTGCTTCCCTATAAAAACAGTCCCCCTGTCCCCGAACTCCTTCAGGTCCGGCCTGTCCCTGCCTATCACGATTTTCTCGATCACGTTATCAGTTATATTTATGTCTTGATTGGTTAATATTAGGTCATGCCTTTGGCGGTGCTTTGGGAAAGGGCCGCTCTTATCTGACTGCAAAAAGAGGTGATGACATGGCAAACTCGCTTGAGCAGATATTGAGGAATAATGAAGACCTCATAATCAGGTTCTTGGAGATCCTTGAGGGAAAGGAGACCAAGGCGAAGGTCAACCTCGATGGTATCAGCTTCAAGGTAGGGAAGACGGATGTCCTTGTCAGCGGGATGGTCGAGTTCACGGTAATGCCGCAGAAAAAGAAGAAGAGATAAGCCAGGGATTATTATGGGCCTGCTTTCGTACGCCATGGACAGGATATTCGGCAGGACGACCCTCATGCTTTACGTGGGGAAGAGGCCCGCCGTGGAGATAATGATAGAGGGCAAGACGATAACTGCGGCCATAAAGAACCCCATATTGGCGGCAGAGCTGGGCTTCTCGGAGTTCATGAGGTCCCTGGAAAGCAGGAGCACCGACCCCATCTCCTTCCTGCTGGACAGGCTGAAGTCGCTGGATTATACCATAAAAATCAAGTGGGGGAGGCTGGAAATAAAAATCTAGCGCACAGGAAGTTCGACTATCAGCTTATTCTGGGCACGTCAAAAAGCAAAAGTATTTAAATAACCGAAACATAAAAATACTATAATATTTCTTCCATGTTTTCTTCCATCCTTTCCCGCTCCTCGGAGCGATTTTTCTTCATGCTTGTCCGAAGAAATCCTTTCTGGAGAGAAGGCGTCTACGGACGCCTTCCAGCCATCGAAGAGATTCCGGACTTCATGGGATTTCCTAAAGCCCAATACGAACGGAAGTCCCTTATAAAAAAATAAGGAGGCGGGAGCATGAGCAACAGAGAAAAGGCACTGGTCGGGGCGCTCGCTGCAGGTGCAGTGGCCGCAGGCGCGACAGGCTACTACTACATGAGGAAATACAGGGAATGCGCGAATGGCTCCGCAAGGACGCCAGCAAAGCCCCACGCAAAGGCATGAAAAAGCCCATTTATTTTGTTTTTTGGCTCCCGAAAGGTAGTCAGAAGGCGTCTCTTGACGCCTTCCAGCCATCGGGAGCCCTTGATTTTTGATTATGCAGAAAATTAGAATTAAAAGAAACTCATGATTATAAAGCGACTTCATCCTTTCGTCTGTCCCTTCCAAAACAGATTTCCTTCCCCGGCTCAGCTCTTCTTGGATGCCATGTTGTATACCGATTTCAGGGCAACCACGAGAGCCGCGGGCGCGACGAATGCGGCTATGTTAAGCACCATGTACCTGAGGTACATGCCTATAAGAGGTATCTCCTCGAGGTTCGCAGCGCCTACCGCAACGATCGCAATAACCGCTATCAGGAAGTTGGTCATCTCTTTGTCCCTGATGTTAAGGAATCCCACCACGAGCCCAAGGATCACAAGCACCACTGTTATGTAGCCTGCTGATGTGATGTCCATGGCACTGTAGGCGAGCCCTGCTATGATAGCGATTACCACGCCCAGGATGAAAACCCATTCTCCTAGTCTCTCAAAATCCATAGGTTCACCTGCTATACTATTATGCAGTGGAGAATATAAAAGAGCATACGTTGAATAACTTAATTTAATCAAAATAATAAGTCAGGAAACGTTACTTATTCGGCCTTTTCCTTGGCCGGCTTCTTCTTCCTTTCAGGCTTTGCTTCCTTTTCCTCATGCCCAGGTTCGGATTCGTGCCTGAAGGCGTCGGTGGCTGGAAGGCGCCCGCGGGCGCCTTCTTTCTCCTGTGACGCCTTCTCTCCAGCGTCAGGCTTCGGAAGGTCCAGCTTTGTGAAGAGGGAGGCCTCCTCATATGCCTTTATGACCTCTTCATCCGAGGCGTCATCCTTTATCTTCAGGCTCTCCTTCAGCGGCTCGAGGTGGAGGATGTTGCACTTCCTTCTCTTGACCTGAGTGACCGACCTGGGGCCTGTCACAAGGACGAAATTGTCGTCTAACTTCTTCACGACCACGCAATACTTCCCGGCTTCCCTGCCGGCGACCTTCATGCACATCCTTCCTACGTCAAACATAGCTTTCGCCTCGCGACAATATGAGTCATGCGACTCAACGGAGAAGGCGGCTTTGCCGCCTTCAAACTGAATATGAGTTGTTAGTGGAATTATTGTGTATCTGGCTTAAAAATGCTTATCTAACTCCTGCCTTTATCCTCTCCCTCATGCATGAGGAGCAGAGATTCCCGCCGAAAGGCCTCTCCGGCCTCTTCTGTCTCCTTGTGAGATTGGCCATGCCAGCGTCCCTTGCCTTGGGGACTCCGTGCAGGGGCTTCTTGCATATGGCGCACAGGGCAGGGGAGTGCTTCCTTTTGGAATAGTGGATTCTCTGGACTCCAGCAGGAGTCCTTATCTTCTTCCTTACAAAGGACCTGGATCTCAGGGCCGGCCTTGGCATGTTATCACTCACTCTTAAGTCTATTCCACTTGGTTAATTGGAATGAAGTATTAATATTGCGTGGGTTTTATAAAGATTCCATCAACGAACGGACGAAGTTAGCTATTTATTTACCAAAATTAATCAATATTGGAAATGAGCGGCGATTCTTATGCAATGCCCCATATGCGGAACGAGGATGGACAAAGGATGGACATTCTGTCCCAGGTGCGGAACCAGGATGTCCGGCGACTTTTTCGAGGAGATATTCTCCCGCATGAGGAAGGAGCTGGCGGAGATGAACAAGCTCCTGGAGAAGGATATAGAAGCCTTTGACCTTTCCCCCTGGTTCAGGGACATGGAAAGCCGGAAGATAGAACCAAAGGGCTCCGGCTTCTCCATAAAGATAGTGCAGTCAGGTGGCGAGAAGCCCAAGGTCTCTCTCAGGACGTTCGGGGACGTGGACAGGGAGAAGCTCAGGAAAGAGATGGGCGAGCTCGGGACCTGGCAGAACGGATTGAATGAAGGCGAACAGAAGAAGGAAGGCGTCAGCGGACGCCTTCAGGCTAATGCTGCCTCCCAGCCGAAATCCAGGCAGCAGGTCCTGATAAAGGAGAGCATGAAGACAGAGGAGCCCAAGACCTCTGTCGCGAAGACGGCCTCCAAGGTCGTGGTGAGCCTGGAGCTCCCGGGAGTGAAATCCCCCGAGGACATAGAGGTTTCCGAGCTCGAGAGCTCCGTGGAGGTGAAAGCCCTTGCCCATGACAGGGCCTACTTCAAGATCCTCACCAAGCCGCGCCAGTTCCGCCTTTCGAAGAAGAGCTTCCAGAACGGGGTCTTGCAGATGGAGTTCTCCTAGCGGCCCGAAAAAGGAAATTATCTGACCATTTTGAGCTCGGAACCGCCATAAAGTAGGTCCAGTGAATCTTTCCCCGTGAGCTTTTTGACATGCTCATGGTTCTCCGGATTTATAGGCTGCATTGATTCTTTAAAGAAACTCAAGTCAGCGCTATCACCCACAAGATAAAGCCTGTCCTTCTCTTTCAGAGGAAGGACGTGAATAGGCAACTCTTGCCAATAGCAAATGTCATCCCTGCCTGCCGTAGAGGCTCTTGGCTGATAACGCCTGGTCCTGGAATCAAGAATCAATAAGGGTAAAGCCCTTTCGGGATTATTCGATGGTTCAATGTCCACAACTCTGCCCACGTATTGCCCCTCGCCGTATCCGGAATGCAGCAGGACAAAGTTTCCCGGAAGAGATTCAGGCAGCTTAACCGATTGCTTTTTCATAGCAAGAATATCTTAGTTAAAAATATAAGCTCGTTCAGCGTCCCGACTTCGTGCACATGGTGCAGCCGGCCATGACAGGGCTGGCGTCCCTGTGGAGCTCGCATATCAGGCCTTTGGACCTCATGTACTGGCACACCCTGCAGAACTCCAGGGTCATGTCAAGGCTCGTGAGCTCGCCCGAAGCGACCTTCTTGGCTATGTCATCCACCATCTCAAGGAGCTTCGGGTTCTGCCTGAATATCACGGACTTGTGGCCCCTTATCTCCCTCTTATACTGGGAGATTGCGGGCTGAGTGGTGCCCATCCTCTTTGCTGCCTGCTCCTGGGAGAGGCCGTAGGTCTTGGTTAGTTTCGCAGCTACCATGGCCCTGACAGAGGGCAGGATGTCCTGAACTATTATCTCACAGACGGGTTTCATATGGTATCTTATAACGGTGTTATTTTTATGCTTTTCGCCTCATTCTGGCTTGAAGGCGGATTTGGCCGGAAGGCGATTCCAAGACCGAAGGCGTCTGCTGACGCCTTCTATCCATAGACGCCTTCATTTTTTTCGCGTTCTATCGTCGTTTTAATAAACCAAATAACCTAGAATTATTATGCCAACCCCTCAGAAACTGGAGCTGGGAACGGGAAGCCTTTCACGGGAAGAGCTGGACGCCCTTCTTAACAGCCTCCCTATCGACATAACCTTCGTGGATAGCACAGACACCGTCCGCTACTTCAACAGGCTTGGAAAGAGGATTTTTGCCAGGACGCCCGCTGTCATAGGAAGGAAGGTCCAGCAGTGCCATCCCCAGAAGAGCATAGACCGGGTGAATGCAATCCTCTCGGACTTCAAGTCCGGGAAGACGGACTCTGCCGAATTCTGGATAAACCTGAAAGGCAGGCTGCCATTAAAGGAAGGCGAACAGCGGTTGGAAGGTGTCCACAGACACCTTCAGGCAAGTGGTCGCCTTCAGTCTCTGATTCATATCCGCTATTTCGCGGTGCGGGACAGGAAAGGGAAATACCTGGGCTGCCTGGAGGCCACCCAGGACATAACCGGAATCAAAAGGATAGAAGGCGAGAAGAGGCTCTAGCGATGGCCCGAAGGCGTCTCTTGACGCCTTCTTTCCAGAACGGGCCCTCTTAAGGTTTCCGGGGATAAAACCCCAAAAGCGTATATTTTTGTTTTTTAAGGTCTAAAATGAACTATGGAACATTTAAAAGAATAATGCAGGCCTTTCAATGGCCCAAAAGGCCTGCCGATAACACGACTTGGTAGCCAAGAAACTGTTTCATCATAGGGATATATACCCTGGCGGGGGAAGTATATTAAAATGCTTCACCCCAGGCGGACGTCTGGACTTAAGCCGATTAACCCAGAAACCCATTCACCTTCCAGCGCCTGCCCGGGCAGAAGTTAATATAGGAGGGATAAAATGAAAGTCAGAAAGGTATTGGCCGGTGGTTTGGCAGCCGCGGCAGCAGGAGCAACAATCGCTTTCGGAGCTCTTGCCCAAAGCGCGAACCTTGGGGCCTACGTACAAGTGTCAGACAGTACTCTCGCCTCTCCCATAATAGTGGTGGGAACCCAAACAGCGAACTTAGCCACAGAATACCCGAACGACATACTGGGAGCAGCTGACATAGCAGCAGCGGTTGCAGGATACGCAACCACACCAATAACGGTCGGCGGCGGAACAACTGTTTCAGTGACAGACGGGGTTGACTTGGCGACATCCAACACAAAGATATACTTCGCCGACTCATTGACAAAATCAGGACTAAGGACAACCCTTACAAGGACAAACCTTCCGACTCTCCTCGCTCAGGGAACGTTCCTTGACGCAGCCGGAACCTCCTACACCTACAACCAGTACATCAACATGGGTGCAGGGACGGTCGCTTTCGGAACAAGCGGAGGGGACCTTAACGACCCGAAGCTGAACCTGAACACAGGAACGAGCACAGCAACACCTCTTTACAACCTCACACTCGTGTTCAACAAGGTGCTTAACGTAACCTCTGCTGACGTCAGAGGGCAGACAATAGAGTTCTTCGGAAGGAGCTACACAATAGGAAGCACCAGCGTATTCGCAGGAGCATCAACCGACAAGCTTGTCCTTTTCGGCGGGGCTG
>DATEYJ010000053.1:0-3188 GCA_035256265.1 archaeon | reverse complement strand
AGGAATTTCACGTTCGCACTTCCGGAAAATATATTTTCAGATATTATTTTTCAGATATTATAATTACATATTAATTGTTATATTATATAGAATATATAGAATATATAGAATATAGAAGTTAGAAGTCATATCGTCGTGAGCCTTCTGATGTCATGCTTACCTTTGGGATCGAAGTCAACTAGATACTCCCCTCTGATTCCCAGGGGAGTGTATATGGGATAGAAAATGTTTTCCCGGGAAAAAATTTCATTGTTCATCCTGAAGATCTTGCTGCTCCTTACCAGAGGCGTGAGAACGTTCCGGTTCCTGATGTAAATGCTACCTTTGGCAGATACCGCAAAATCAACCTTCTCCCTCGAGAAGTATTCTTTTTCTCCGTTCATGCCATGTTGAACAGGAACACCCAGGCCACGAGCCAGATGAAGAGGTAGATGAATATGAAGCTTGTGAAGAACTTTGTCTTCCTGTTAAGGTTTTTCTTCATTGCCCAGATAAGCCCTGCCAGGGCCAGGAATCCTATGACGATGGAGACCATGTCCATGTTAAGGAAGAATGAGAGGACCCCTATCCCCGCGCCTGCGAGGGCGAAGACCATGGTGCACACCCTCGTGTCCCTGAGCTCTTTGCTCTCGCTTGGGGCTGGAGCCTCTTTCTCATGAGATTGCTCATGGTTCTTTTTCTTCTCGTGATGCTCTTCGTGCTTCTCATGCTCCTTCTCGTGCTGCTCGTGAGAGTGCTCCTTCTTCTCCTCGTTTTCCATGACTAATAGATTGTGGCGCGGAGTTTTAAAGGTTTCAAGAACGGAAGCTGAGTGGGAGGTATATCTGACCTTTCATGTCCGTGTCTGACAGATGCCACTTTAGCTTCCTGGGGATTTCATAATCCTCCCTGCTCCTTGGCAGCCTGTCCTCGGGTATGCCGAGCAGCCTGCTTGTGATATCCTGGGCCGCATAGATTGTCACGACCGCCTTCTCCTTCCCTGCCGAGAAAGGGTCTATAATATCATCGGTTCCATGCTTGGTCAGCTGGTAAGCTATTTTCCTGAATTTTCCGTGGAGTTCCACCCTGTTCACGTTCCATTCCAGCTTCTTTGGCTTCTTGGTGAGGAATTCCGGGAGCCGGAAGCTTATGTCCAGCTTAATAATCCCGCTTTCCTCTATCTCCCTGCCGCTCCTTTTCTCCTCTTCTATCCTATCTGCGCAATGCTCGCAGCAGAAGTAGCTGTGCATGACATGGGTCTGGTTTATCCTTTCGGGCCCGCCTTTCTTTATCTTTTCTGGATGGTTGTAGGTCCTGTCGTAGGGCAGAACGAGGCACCTGGCAACTTCTTTCTTTTCGCAGGATCCATGCGCGCCTTCGCACTTTATCCTCACGGGGAATTCCCCGAATGCCCTGGCGACTTCCTGTATGGATTCCAGGTCCGGCTTTCCGATCCTTATCCTGCCTGTTTTCATGGGGTTTGACAGGTACTCGTCAACATACGGGAACCCCCCATAATCCATCAGCGGTATCTGGGCTATCGAGGGAAGGCTATCCTTAAGCTTCCCGTTTTTCTCTCTTGCATAATCCCCGAAATTCAGCAGTATTATGCTCCTTGGATCGTATGGCATGCCTAAATCTTCATCTGAGAATATTTAAATGCCAGAAATAGCTTGCGGTTGTGGATTGAAGGCGTCTCCGTGCCTGAAGGCGACTCTTGTCGCCTTCCATCTTTTTGACGCCTTCGCTCTCAAATCACTTCTTCCTGTGCCTCATCTTCTTCCTTCTCTTCCTCTGCTTGTGCTTCTTCATCTTCTTGCGCTTGCGCTTCCGTCCGCACGGTATGATTATCACCTGTTAATATTATGTGCACAGGTTTTATTTAAATCCCGATTCTGAGAAAAGCTGATTTATCCTTTTCGCGAGGAATATATCCGAAGGGAATGCTGTGATGTAGGAAATCCCTTTTGCGCCCTTCTTCCGGGCAAGGTAGGCGCTGGCCGGGGAATATATCCCTCCTGTAGCTATAATGTCCGCATGATCCCCGAACTCGCGGTAGAGCATCTCAACATTCTCAAGCGTGTCCTCAAGAAGCGCGGGCCCGCTCAGGCCACATTCGCCTGACCTGAACCTTTCGTCCTTCACCCTTTTGGTGTTGGCATAATTCAGGATCGTCACGCCATTATCTATCGCTATCGGTATCGTATGCTTGTATATATCGGGGGAGTCCTCCCTGCGCGGAAGCTTCAGGATTATGGGTTTCTTTGTTGCCTTCCTTGATTCCCTGAAGATGTCCTTTGCATATTCGTGGTTGCTGAAGAAATCGAACCTTCCAGAATCGCAGGTATTCGGGCAGCTGTTCAATTCAAAAGCGTCCACGACCGCAATGCCATTCTTGCGCTCCATATCATCCATATACCGGATAATGGCAAGATAGTTGTCAACGCAGGAATCGCTTATGTTCAGGATGATGCGCTTGGAGGGGCCGACCTTCTTCCTGATTTTTTCCAGATATGCGTATGACTTCACCATTCCCATGTTTTTGTAGCCAGCAGAATTCAGCGGCCCTTCCGGAGTCCTGATAATGGTCCTTCCCTTGTTTCCCTCCATTGGCTCCTTGGAGCATTTTGCCGTGACTGCGCTGAATCCCATCCTGGCAGCTTTTCTCAGCATGAAAGGCTCGCTGTATCCAGCCGCAAGAATAACGGGGTTCTCGAGTTCCAGATTCGAGTCTTTTGCCGGGCCCCTCAGGACTGTCTTCAGCCTTTCATCCTCGACCTCGTGGTTTCCAAGGTACTCAAAAGGGAGAATCCGGAAAAGAAATCTCATGATTCCTATGGTCGGGTATTCAGGCAGTTTCTCTATGAAAGAATAAAACTTTTTATTTAGGCTGGAAAGCTTTTCGGCATACATTCAAATCTTTTATATTGGGAAAGAAATCTTATAAGTTTTGCTCTACCTTCCAGAATTTGGAATGAAGGCGTTTCCGAAACGCCTTCTATCTTCCTGTTCTTCTTATCTTCCTCACCATGAGCACGTCCTGCTCCAGGACGGTCACGCGGCCGGAATGCTGGGCGAGCTGGTTCGCGTCCGAGGCTATCTCCCCCGCTAGTTCTTCAAGGTATTTCCCGAACTCCTGCGAGGCCCCTCTGGAGACGCGCTTGGCCCCGGCCTTCCTGAGAATCCTCTCGACGGCCTTCAGCGGCAGC
>DATEYJ010000052.1:0-7921 GCA_035256265.1 archaeon | reverse complement strand
GCAGAAGGATAAGGACAAGATGATACTCGTGTGCAGGAAGTGCGGGTACAAGCTGAGGGACTACAAGCCACTGGAGATCTCGGAGAAGATGGAAAAGGACCCGCTGAATGATGTGATAATAATAGAGAAGAACGCTGAGACCCTGCCCACCACGAAGACAATCTGCCCCAAGTGCGGGAACAAGGAGGCCGTGTGGTGGATACAGCAGACCCGCTCCACAGACGAGGCGCCTACCCTATTTTTGAGATGCAAGCAGTGCAAGCATTCTTGGAGAGAGTACGGTTAATCGCCCTCATAGAATTCCCCGAATGGTTCGGGAAAGTCTTCTGAGAAGCATTCCGGGTCATCCAAAAACAAATAGTCCCCAAGCGCATAGGTGCATTTCTCCCTGATTCTTTCCGGGGTGGGGTTTCCCTCAAGCAAATCCTGCAAAACATAATATGCCGGTAATATGTATCTCTGTCCCGCATCGGAATCGACATAATCGATACATTTGTCATATTTCTTTTCAATGTATCTCTGCCTGTCCCTGATGTATCTTTTGTTGGTCTCGCGCCCTGCATATGCTATAACAAGAAATATGCTCTTCAGTTCCTCTGCCAGTTCTTCCAAAAATCCTATTTCCGGACCGAATATTTCCATGTGTCAAGAATGGTTGTAAAAAATAAAAGCGCATTATGCAATCAGCCCACGCTCCAGCCGTCCCCGGTTATTTTCGTCACATTGCCTGCAAGGATTATGCTGGAATTACCCAAAGAGAGAGAGCCTGAGAAGCCCTGTATGTCCAGGCTTCCGTTATCGTTCTCTATGTTGGACTGGACGCTGACCACGGAGAATTTCATGTCCTTGAACTGGAGGCGGGATATCTGGATTTCGGGGATTTCAAAGACCTGGAGAGGGGAGGAGACGGAGAAGCCGGACTTCTCCTTGAGGTATATTTTGCCCGCTTCGAAGTCGAAGGAGACGTCGCCGTTAAAGCCTTCGAAATATGATTCGCCCAGGGTGAGGTTCAGCCTGGACCCCGGAGAGAGGGTGAAGTTCCTGGGATAGAGGGTAATGGAGACCGCGTTCACGCCGGACTTTCCTCCCGGGAGGGATATGGGAGAGCCGCCCAGCCAGTCCGTGAGCTTGCCCACTATCCCGCCGAACATGTCTTTCAGCCCGCTGTTGCCCACGAGTAGCATGGAGATTACCAGAAGGGCGGAAAAGGCGGCGGCAAGGATTTTCCATTCGAGCATGAATTATGTTTGGGAAAACTTTTATAAATAGCAAACATAATTTATATTACTTGGTGAAAGCAGTTTGACGGTTGTTGTTCCCGTTTTAGCCAATTGACTTAATTCGCCAACGTGGTTTTATGGATTACATAGCCTTCCAGTTCCTCGGTGGAGATTGGGTATCGACATTGCTGTCGTTTTTGCTACTGATAATCTTCTTCTTCATGTATCCCAGGCTCATGGTATCCCAGATAATGTGGAAGCTGGAGAGGACCGCGCAGGAGCTGGAGGGCATGTCCGAGAAGTCCAAGAAGTTCATAATCAGGGAGATAACCAAGAAGCAGAAGCCCACGAAGGAGCTGAAGGAGAGCGTGAACAGGTTCTACGAGTTCTTCGTGATAGGGCCTGTGTCCCTGGACCCGTACGGATTGATGCCCAAGCTGGACCATGTGATAAGGGGGGAGAAGGACAGGTTCACCTATTTTGTCAAGCAGATAGCTCCCGAGCTGAACCCGGAGGAGAAGGCGAACATAGAGATGGGCCTTGCGGGTGGGATAACAGTGCACGAGATCGCCAAGATAGTGAGGCATTACGTGGAGCTCGTGCGGAAGACGAAGAACATACAGATAGCCATGGTCCTGCAGATGCAGCTGCCCATGGTGGAGAGGATTGCGAAGGCCATGTTCAAGGGGACGGAGTCCCTTGCGAAAGGGGATCCCATAGGAGATGGATTGGGGCCGCTTGTGGTGGCCGGCATGGCAGGGAAGAACGGGTGGAAGGAGATAGAGGAGGACATAATAGCGGCAGAAACGAAGCTGAACGGGAGGAATGTCATACTCATGAAGGCAAGAGGACCGGGGGGCAGGATAGGCTACCCCGGGAAGGCTGTGGCGAAGGTCGTTGCCCAGAAGAAGGTGGTTAGGATAATAACCATAGACGCAGCAGCCAAGCTTGAAGGAGAGAAGACAGGCTCCATAGCAGAGGGTGTAGGGGTGGCCATGGGAGGCCCGGGAACCGAGAGGTTCTACATAGAGGACATAGTGGTCAAGAAGAACATCCCTGTGGATTCCATAGTGGTGAAGATGAGCCAGGAGGAGGCCATAACCCCCATGAGGAAGACCATAAAGGACGCCTTACCAGAGGTGGGTGAGTCCATAAAGAGGAGCATGGAGAGGACAAAGGCAGGAGACACCGTGATAATAGTTGGGGTCGGGAACACCTCTGGGGTGGGGAACAGCCAGAAGGATGCGGAGGCTGTCAAGGCCTGGGTGGAGAAATACGAGAGGGACCTGAAGGCCAGGGAGAAGGACAAGAAGAGAAAGAACAGGGACGAGCTGGATGAGCTTAATTAAACCGTTTTTCTAATTTTTAGTTGTCGGGGTTTCACCGGGGCGAACTGTATGAAGGTAATTGCTGATTTGCATCTGCATTCGCGGTATTCGCGGGCGACAAGCACCCAGCTCACTATTCCTAACCTGGCAAAATATGCAAGAATCAAGGGCCTGAGCCTTCTCGGGACAGGGGATTTCACATTCCCCATGTATCTGGAAGAGCTAAAGGGAGAGCTGACCGAGGACGGGACCGGAATCCTGATAGACAAGGACGGGTTCAGGTTCATACTTTCCGGGGAGATATCAAGCATATACTCCCAGGAGGGGAAGGTCAGGCGCGTCCACAACATAGTCCTTGTAAGGAGCTTCGAGGTGGCTGAGCAGGTGAACGAGGCCCTCACCAAGAGGGGGGTGAACCTGAAGAGCGACGGCAGGCCCATATGCGGGATACCCTGCCCGGAGCTGGTGGAGCTGATTCTGGGGGCGGATAAGGAGGCCGAGGTCATACCTGCCCATGCATGGACCCCCTGGTTCAGCGTGTTCGGCTCGGAGTCTGGCTTCGATAGCATAGAGGATTGCTATAAGGACCAGGCCAAGAACATACATGCCCTTGAAACGGGCCTGTCCAGCGACCCAGCGATGAACTGGCGTCTCTCCTCCCTCGATAAATACGCTCTCCTCTCGAATTCTGACAGCCATTCCTTCTGGCCGTGGAGGATAGGGAGGGAGGCCACGGTGTTTGACGTGAAGGAGCTGACCTATAAAAACGTCATCCATGCCATCAGGACTAAGGCCGGCCTTGTCAGGACGATTGAGTTCTTCCCTGAGGAGGGTAAGTACCATTATGACGGCCACAGGGCCTGTAACATATCCCTTTCCCCGGCAGAGGCCAGGAAGCTGGGGAACTGGTGCCCTGTGTGCAAGCGTCCGCTCACAATCGGGGTCCTGCACAGGGTGGAGGAGCTGGCGGACAGGCCGGAGGGATATGTCCCAAAGGGGGCCCTACCTTTCAAGTCCCTCATACCACTCACGGAGATAATAGCGGGCCAGACAGGGACAGCCCAGCTTCACTCCCAGAGGATATGGACTGCTTACAACCACCTCATAAAGGCCTTCGGGTCAGAGTTCGCGGTCCTGCTGGACGCGGAGCTTCCCGAGCTCAAGAAGGCCGTGGACGAGAAGCTTGCGAAAGCCATCCTGGACGTGAGGGAGGGGAAGATAGAGGTCAAGCCAGGGTATGACGGGGTGTATGGGTACCCGGTCTTCGAGGGCGCAAGCAGGGAGAAAATCGAGAGAAGGATAGAGAAGGAGAAGGCCTCCCTGGACAAAAGGGAGAAGGCAAAACCCGCTGGCAGGAGGGGCAGGAAATCCATAAAGGCCTCCCAGAAGCCTGGGCAGAAGAGGCTGGGGGAGTTTTAGCTTGCCGTCTTCCTCCCGATAACCTTTATCGAGGAAGAAGTGTCTGTGTAGTATTCATAAGATGCCTGAACCGTAATCATTCTCTGAATTGTGGCGCCGGATCCGAGATCAGATGCCTGTACTTCCACATCACAGACTATGGAGTTGCTCTGGCCTTTCCATAGAGGAACTGTAATTATTCCGTCATTGTAATCCTCGCAACCGCCTGTTAGCTTCATACTGCCTGAATTTACTTTCCCAATCTGTGAGCCAAACGATATATCAATGTCGACTTTGTTTTTCGCTTCCTCTCCTGACAAGACCTTACATGCTCCTTTATTGGAGGCTGTGTCTGTTGTGTATTGACTAGGAATTTTGTTTATATCGGGGTATGCGCAAGCTACCCCTCCGCCTACGTTCGTAATCGTGATCTCAAGCGGAAATATCACTTTCTGTTCATCCGACCAGAAACGTATGGGGCCCTTTGTTACAATATCCAATTTGATTGGGCTTGATGTGCTGCTGACGGATTCTGTTGGAAGCGTGCCGCCAGAATCCTGGATTGTGCGCAGCTCGCTGCTGGAGCCGAACGTTATTAGCTTCGCAACGCCGCTCTTGTATGAATAGAATGTTCTTACTATGGGTGTGTAAGTAATGGTGAATCCTTGTGGTATCGGCGGCGCCTTGTATGTCCACGTGCATATTTGTGAACCGCCTGATGTGCCCCTTTGCGCGTCAGGCGCCAGAAGTTTGAACCCATCTCCTGGATATCGGCACGCATTTTCGTTGGGCTGCATTTCCATTCTTTGCGTCCCTGAGCTTGGTGTGCATGTTTGCGTGCCTGTCTGGCTTGAGCACCAATCCTCGTCCAGCCCTAGAAGCTCTGCGTGGACACTCGTGGCTTCTACGGATCCTTCGTTCTTCACCAGCATGCGGAAAGTTACGGGTTCTGTGGCGTATATCTCCGTGAACTCAGGCGCGAACTCTTTCACGACGACTCCCGTCCCGCCTGTCGTGGTGCTGGTGCAGCCCGAAACGAAGAGAACAGCTAGAAAAGACAGCGTCAGTCCCAGAGAAGCCATTTTGGCGCGCATTATTCTACTTTTGTTGCGCAGTCTTAAATTGTTTATTTGTTATGCTTGATTAAGAAATTTGGTTAACCGAAAGGGTAGTAATCTTCTTCTATGCCTGTGACAGTTATGGTTGTGGTCCTGTCTATGTAATAATCGTATTCCAGAGTTATCCCGATGTTCTCATCCTCGTTTGCCAGAGGCGGCTGGTTTATCTGGATGTTGCATGTTATTGACGCGCTCTGGCCTTTCCACAATGTTACAACTCCACTGTCAAATTCCTCGCAGCTGCCTGAAACGATTGACAGCCTGCTGGGCATCTGCACTTTTGTGATATCAATCATATAATCGTCCTGAGGCGTGCCCTGGGCACTCACCACACCTCCTCCAACATTTGTTATGACTATGGTTATCGGGAACACCCTGCTGTACAGAGAGCCTGATTCCCTGGCCTTTATGAACTTGCCTGTTGTTATTGTAACGCTCAAGGGGCCTGCGCTTGTCTTGGTGTCTGTTGATGACAGCGTCTTGCCCTGGTCCTGGAGCCTTCTGAGCTCGTTCTCATTCACAAGGGTTATTGATTTTATGACGGTGGTTTTGTAATGATAGAAAACCCTGACCATCGGAGAATACTGCTGAGTTGTCCCTTTGGGTAAGTTTGGCGCTATCAAATCAAAGGTGTCCTGGGCTATTTGCCCTTCTGTGTTTTGCACCCTGTTCGGTGGGTCCAGATCGTTGAAAGGTATTTCTTCTCCCTGGAATCCTCCAAGCCCCCAGTCTTCGGGATTTATTCCTGCCAGAGCTGCGCTCACGTCTTGAGCTGTCGTTTCCCCCTGGTTCTGTATCCTTACCCTTAATTGGAGCTGGTCGCCTGATTCCACCGAAGAGAAATCCGGCTCCCAGTTGAGGATTGTCACCCCGTTCCCGAACGTCGGGCCTGTATTCTGCGTGCAGCCGGATATCGCGACCACTGCGAGAAGCGGTAGAATCAACAATAGCATCTTCTGATTTTTAGGGAACTGCTTGGCCATTTATATCTCTTTAATATATGTCAGCCACAATTTATAAGCCTTCGGAATGCTGAATCCTATGACGTTATCAGAGGCGGCTTTATGGTGACTTTTGTCTCCTTGCGGAATTCGTACATGTAGTCTATACTGGATGTTACGTAATATGTGGCGACTTTTTCTACCTGGTTATTTGTTGGAGAGTCTATGCTGAAGAAATATTCCGCTGACTCCTTTCCTACAAGCCCAATATCCTTTATTTTTTTAATTTCGTTTCTTATCAGTTCTCCTATGTTATACTGCTTTGAATTGGATTCTATTAGTATGTCATTATCTGTTGTTTGCGTGTTCAGCACTTTTATTAAATCGTTTCCGTTGCTATCTATTCTGAAAGCAGTCAGGAAACCACTGCCTTTGTTCTTAACTTGGAACGCCATGGCGGTCTTAGACGCCACGCCGTTTTTTACAGGTATAGGCTGTGTATCCTTGACCAGAAGGTAAGGCTTCATGGGACCGTAGCCTTCTGTTATGTAGGAGGTTGTTGCAGTGAACTTGCCTTCGTCTAGCATCCGCTGATATTCTGTGTAGTCCACGAAAGAAACGCTGGTCATGCTTTTTGTGCGATAAGGATATTGAACATAGATTTTCAGGTTGCAGGACGTTTCTAAGGGGATTTTTGTGTTGTCGTAAGCTACAAGGGACCATGTTACTGGTATTGTCTGCTTTGGAAGCAGTGATTCTATCCGGCAGCCTGTTTCTTTTGTGCCTTCTTTTATTTTACTCTCTTCTTTCTGGTCAGGGCATGTCACTTTTATTTCCTTGAAAAGGCCCTCACACGAATCATAAAGTTTCACTGTTATATAATAACCGAGGTTCTTTTCATTAAATTCGCTTTTAAAATTGCTCTGCGGGACTGTCTCCGCTCCGTTGTTTTGTACCCATGCGGACAGCCGGAACTGCTGGCCAGTTGAGATTGTTGAGGGGACTGCATCAAGAGTCTTTATCACAAGCATATCATTCTCATACTCCACTGTTCCGCCGCTGCAGGTAATCCCTGGTATGCAAAGCCATTCCAGGCCAGGGATTGAAGTGCAACCCGATACAGAAACTACTAATAACAAAGCGAATGGTAACAGAACGAACGGTTTCTTTTTCATTAAATAATATTATGCAGTCCAATCTATTTATTGATATGGAAGTTCGCAAAGCTAAAGCCTTGCGTGAAAGTGGCCGAGCCACTTTCTCACACAAGTTGCATGTCTCGGATTGTCGGAAGGCGAAGGTTATGAAAGGACAATTAGTGTTCGAGTTCATGATTGCGGTGGTGATATTCTTCGGGGTGATGTTCTACGTGCTGAACTACCTGAACGGGACCGTGGCAGGGTACAGCGCCGACTACTCGGCCGAGAGCATGGAGAGCAGGGCCTCCCAGATAGGGGAGATGCTTGTTATGAACAGGGGTGTATGGAGTTCGGGGAATCCTGTGGTGATGGGACTTGCTGAAGGCTGGCCTGTCCTCAATTCCACGAAGATATCGTGGCTGAACACAAGCTGCAATATTGATTATGCAGGATTCTCGACGAAGCTGGATGTCCCTCCTGGGAAGAGGCTGAAGTTAACAGTGGTTAACGAGACCAGCAAGGCAAAGATGGCGGACTGCCAATGGGGCCAGGCTGTCTCGGGGAACGTCACAAAGGCTGAGACCACGAGGTATGCTGTCCTGAGCACGGGAGATGTGGTGAGCGTGTATGTGTGCATCTGGTCCACAGGCAAATAGGATATATTAGAGAAGGGGTGAATTATTTTTATGCGGGTGATAATCGCGGGCGGCGGGGAATTCGGGGCAAGGCTTGCGGAGGAGCTGGCGGGAGGGAATGAGGTCATAGTGATAGAGAAGG
>DATEYJ010000051.1:0-5898 GCA_035256265.1 archaeon | reverse complement strand
TCATGAAGAAGTGCACGAAGGTCCTGGTGGGCTGCGACGCCATACTTCCGGACGGCTCCATAGTGAACAAGATAGGAACCCTTCCCATGGCCATAGTGGCCAAGGCTTTCGGCAAGCCCTTTATCGTGGCGGGCCTCACGAGCAAGCTCACGCACAGGGTGGAGATAGAAGAGAGAGACCCGAAAGAGGTGGAGGACCCGGCAAACCTGAAGGGCGCGAAGATAATAAACCCGGCCTTTGACATCACCCCCGCGGATTACGTGGACTTCATAATAACGGAGAAAGGGATTGTGAAGCCGCACGATGTGTTCGAGATGGTGAGGGAGTGATTACTTCTTAAAAGTTTTCTTCCAAATATAGATATGCCTGTCTTGATGAAGGACATCGAGAACGAGCTGATTGATCTAGGTTATGAGCTCGGCGAGATTGATTCTACTTTATTGACTAACGCCTGTTACGTTGGCAAAAGAATGTTCGGGATTGATTTGCCTGATGATTTCGAGCCTTATGGAAAGCTTTTCGTCATGAGCGATTTTCTAAGCAGAAACATACATTCCCTCGAATTAAGAGCTTTGGCCGGTTTCATTACCGAAAGGCCACCGGAGGGTTACAGCAGCAAGGACTCAACCCTAGGGAAATTGGGCTCATTGCTGAAAAACTACAAAGAAGACGATATGCGCTTGGCAGCAGTTTACTTGCTAAGAGGGCATATCCCAAACAATTTCTCTGATGAAGAGATAGAGAAGGCAAAGAGAATAATAAAAGACATTAGCGAAAAAGGCTCCGAATATTTTTGAACTGTCACTTCGAGATGTCCGAGAAGTCCACCTTGACGTCCTTCTTCTCCGCTTCTTCTGCCTTGAAAAGGACCTCGGGCTGGTATCCGAGCATGCCCGCTATGAACCTGTCGGGTATCTGCTGGATCCTGATATTGTACGTATTCACGGAGTCGTTGTAGAACTCCCTCCTGTCCGCGATCTCGTTCTCTATCCCGGAGATGCGGTCCTGAAGCTGCTTGAAGTTCTCGTTCGCCTTGAGGGTCGGGTAGTTCTCTGCTACTGCGAAAAGGCTTTTCAAAGCACCGGAAATCATGTCAGAGGCTTTCGCCCTCTCGGGAAGGGTCTTGGCGTCCAGGAACGCGGTCCTGGCCTTCACGACCTCATTCAAAACTTTCCTCTCGAACTTCGCGTAGCCCTTCACAGTCTCTATCAGCTTCGTGAGTTCGTCCGTCCGCTGCTTCAGTAGCACGTCTATGTTCGCGAAGGCCTTCTTTATGTTGTTCTTCAGCCTCACGAGCCCGTTGTAGACCGCTATGAAATAGGCTATGAAGGCTATGGCCAGGAGAATGAAGAACACGGCGACTATGAGAAGGATTTCCCAGGCCATGCTGATATTTTGGAGGGCCTATATAAAAAGCTTGCTCAGAGCTTCCCCAGTTCTCCCAAGTATGTCCCGTCCAACATGTAAATCTTGGCGGTCTTCATTTTAGCGGACTTCAGGATTGGACTTCTTTCTGGAGAGAAGGTGGAACCCGAGCCTATGTGTGTAGTTCCGCCTTCCTTCCGATGTTGCTCCTCTGGTCTTTTTTTCCTGTTCACGGGAATCCCACCGGAAAGCGGGTTGAATGCGGGCATGACTATAAGTTCTGGAATAGATTTGGCAGCCGGATATTTCTCCCGGATTTTCTTGGAGTCCAGGGCCGCGCGAATCCATATCCTCTCCCTCCATGTGTATCCCAGCCTGTCCCTGAACTCCACCTGGGGGTGGCTGTGGCTCATAATCAAATATTTCGCCTGCAGGAAAGCGGGGTCGGGCCAGGCGTGGCCATGACAAACATATACAAGAGGTTCGATAGAAGGCGAACGTTTGTTGGAAGGCGTCTGAGGACGCCTTCGCTCTCCATTCCGCCTTCCAGCAACAATTCCCTTATCCTGAATGAGGCTGCCTTCCATGGGATAGAGCTTCACACCCTTGGGGACGAACTCCGCAATCCTACCGTCATGGTTCCCCGGAACCACATGGAGCTCTGCTTTTTCTGCAAGTCTCTGAAGGAAGACGGGGACTTCCCTCGTTTCCTGCCAGCTTATACCGGGAACCTTGTGCTTTATGTCCCCTATGAGCACGAGCCTCCTGGCATGGGTATTCTCAAGCAGGGATTCTATTCTAGACAGGAGATTCTGGGTTTGGGAGGGCATGTTCAGTCCGGACTTGCGGAACTCGTGCTCTATTCCCACGTGTATGTCTGCCACGAAAAGCGTCCTGCCCGCGAGGAGGGCGGGCTCTCCTGTGAGGAATTTGAGGTCCATGATTTTATTTCAACCCGTGATTTAAACAGCATGAAACGGCAATCAAAGAGAATGAATTTCCATAGTATAAATCCTTTCTCGCCCACATTATATTACATGCAGGAGATAGGCACGGTAATTTCTACGCTGGAAGGCCCAAGCACAAGGAAGTTCTCCTTCGTGATAAGCAAGGACGCGGTGGTGAGGAGGGGGCAGTTCGTCCAGCTAAAGAACCATGACGGGCAGCTCATAGGCCGCGTCTCGGACGTGCTGAAGACGAACAAATATTTCATGCGCCCCGACTCCGTGAAGGAATACCAGAGCTCGGGCAGGAGCATGGACGACCTCTTCCCGGTGGACCACTGGGAATTCCTGGTGGCAGAGGTGAGCTGCCTAGGAGTGCACACGGGGAACGGTTTCACGGATTCTTCTTTTCCACCTTCTCCAGGGACGATGGTGGTGCAGCCTGACAGCCAGATACTCTCGGACCTCTTTGGATTGGACCAGAACGGCCTGCATGTAGGGTCGATACCGCACCACGACGTTGAGGTACGTCTCAGTCCGACGAGGCTCCTGCAGAAGCATCTTGCCATACTTGCGATATCAGGAGCGGGGAAGTCATTCCTGACATCCGTTATACTTGAGGAGCTGATGGAGAGAAGGCCGGAGCAGGGCCAGCTTGCCGTGGTGGTCATAGACACGCACGGTGAGTACGCTTCCTTGGCGGATGACCCGAAGTATGCGGGCCGCGTTTCCGTCTTCCCGATATCTGATGTGCAGATAGGGGTAGGGAACCTCAGGAGCTACCAGTTCTCGGAATTCATGCCCAATCTCACCTATCCGCAGCAGAGGGAGCTGGTAAAGGTGATGGACACCCTGAGGAAGAAGAATCACAGCCTTTCCGATGTGATAGACATGGTGGAATCCAATGAGAAGATAAAGCCGGCCACGAAGGAGCCCCTGCTCTCGAACCTGGTGGAGCTGAGGATGACGGGGCTCTTCGGCGTGGCGGATTACCCGAGCCTTGAGGAGCTGGTGAAGCAGGGCTCGCTCTCGATAATAGACCTCTCGGAGACCACCAACCTGCACACCAAGCAGATGCTGGTGGCATACATGGCGAGGAAGCTCTTTAACGCAAGGAAGGACGGGATAATCCCACCTTTCCTTCTAGTCCTGGAGGAGGCTCACCAGTTCATCCCGGAGACCACGAAGAAGGAGCATGCCATTTCCAAGGGGATAATGCAGACCATAGCGAGGGAAGGGAGGAAGTTCAATGCCTCGCTCTGCCTGATCTCCCAGAGGCCCATCCAGCTCTCCACCACGGTCCTTTCCCAGTGCAACACGCACATAATTCTGAGAATAACAAATCCTTATGACCTGGACCACATAGGCAAGTCCTCGGAGGGACTGAACAAGAGCGTGATAAGGCAGATATCCTCCCTGAAGGTGGGGACCGGGATAATAGTAGGGGAGGCCGTGAACTTCCCTCTTTTCGTGAAGGTGCGTGCCAGGAATTCCAAGGCCTCTGAGAAAGGGCTCCCCTTGGAAAAGGCCGCGGCTGAATACTACACGCGGATGAGACAGAAGAGGAAGGACGCGAAGGAGTTTTTGTGAGCTGTTTTTATTCTCCGAGTCTAAAAATACAGCATGTCAGACGGCGGGGACATCCTCTGGGCAGCTATATTCGGGCTCGGGTTCGGGGTATTCTCATTCATATTGGGGCTGAGGAAGCTCTTTCTCAAGCGCATGATAGAGAACATACCCACGTCCAAGGCGAGGTCCGTGGCCATGGGGCTGGTGGAGGTATATGGGGAGATTGTTCCCATAAAGATCCTGAAGTCCCCGTTCTCCGTGAAGGACTGCGTGTATTATAAGTACCAGATAGAGGAGATGCGGAGCAGCGGGAAGAGCAGCCATTGGGCCACGATAAGGAAGGAGGAGAAATCCACGCCATTCAGGCTCAGGGACGAGACGGGAGAGATATTGGTGGACTGCACGGGAGCGAACGTGGATATAAAGCTCGACAACCGCTTCGAGTCAGGCATAGGCCACCGTCCTCCCGAGCAGGTCTACGATTTCCTTGACAGGAACGGCATAGCGTACAAGGGCCTGCTCGGCATAGGCAAGCACATGCGCTACACCGAATGGTTCATCGAGCCCAAGGAGAAATTGTATGTGATGGGGACGGCCGCGGACAACCCGAACGTCAAGCTCACGGCAAAGGGGATGGAGAATGTGATAATAAAGAAGGGGGAGAATGAGGGGGCATTCTATGTCTCGGACAAGTCAGAGAAGGACATACTCTCCTCTCTTAACTGGACGATAATCCTGGGGGTTTTCGGCGGGGCGGCCCTCGCGGTTGGGTGCCTGGCATTCCTCATATTCTATTTCCAGCAGGGGATGTTCTGAGCAATCGCTTGAAGGTGTCCTCATACACCTTCCATCCAAAATCTATAATAATACCCAATGCATGATATAAGAAGAAGTGATTTTTGCAATAGAGGTGGTTGATATTTTTGGACGCGAGAAAAAGCGGACGGTCAAGAACATAGCGCTGTTCGTGGACGGGCCGAACATAATAAGGAAGGAGTTCAGCATAGACCTGGACGAGCTCAGAAGGAGGGTCCAGAAATACGGGAGGATAATCACGGGAAAAGTCTTCCTGAACCAGTTCGCCTCGGACAAGCTTGTGGAGGCGATAGCCAACCAGGGATTCGAGCCTGCGATAATGCTTGCGGGTGAGAAGACAGCGGACGTGGACGTTTCCGTGGCAGTGGCCGCGATGGAGGCCGGATATGACAGCAACATAGATATGGTGGCCATAGCCTCAAGGGATGCGGATTATCTGCCGGCTGTACAGGCAATCAAGAAGCTGGGGAAGGAGATCCTTATAATCGGGGCTGAGCCCGGCTTCTCAAAGGCCCTCCAGAGGGGGGCGGATTACGTGGAGCTCCTGCAGAAGAAGGGAGTCCAGCCGCAGCAAAGGCAGATGCACCAGCAGGTGGAACAGAAAGAGCAGCCGAAAAGCACAAGTTAAATCACGCTAGAGCAAGGCCGTACTTGTTACATGAATCCTTTAAATAACTTAATGTTACCAATTAAATTGGAGTGGAACATGGAAAAGAAAAACATTAACATAATCGTTTCGGGCTTGATCATAGCTTTGTTAGCTGCCGGAGTTGTTATTGCATTCTATCCGAACCAGCAAGAGAAAACCGTGAAGATGGGTTATCTTCCGATACTTGCGGCCATGCCTCTTTACATCGCCAAAGAGAATAATTATTTTTCAGAGCAAGGGGTCAAGATAGAGACCCTGCAGCTACAATCCAGCAACCAATTACTGGATGCCCTTGTGCGGGGTGATCTTGATATAGTCGTGGGATTCTCTTCAGTCCCGGTATTCACAGCGGAAACGATTGACCCGGGAAAGATAAAGATATTCTCTGCAAGCGACATCACTCTGGAAAGCCCGTTCGATTCCCTGCTTGTGAAAACGGATTCTTCCTTGGCCTCCCTTGAGGATCTGGAGGGAAAGAAGATAGGCGTCTTCCCGGGAAGCACTGCGACCAACCTGCTTAAGAAGTTCTTCACGGACAAGGGCCTTGACGCTTCG
>DATEYJ010000050.1:0-3418 GCA_035256265.1 archaeon | reverse complement strand
GGAAGGGAGCCCGGAATCTCCCTGCTTCTTATCACCCAAATCCCCAACAAGCTGCACAGCGACGCCCTGGCCCAGGCCGACCTTGTTATCGCGCACCACCTCACCTCCGAGGCGGACATGAAGGCCCTGAGGGGGATAATGCAGACCTACGCCATGAAGGACATAGAGGAGTACATGAACGCCCTCCCGAGAAAGAAGGGCGTGGCCCTTGTCCTGGACGACAACTCGGAGAGAATATACACAATCCAGATACGCCCCAGGCTGAGCTGGCACGCGGGCGGCTCGCCTCTCGCGATAAAGAGGAAGGGCCTGTTTGACGAGTAGGGATTTATTTCTTCTTGAGAAATTCCTCAGCTCTCTTTATCATTTCCGAGCGCAGGCCGATAAACACGCCACCGGGCTTCCCCGCGCAGTACGTGGATTCCCCATCTTTTATGATTTTGTTCAGGACGGGGCTCTCTATGTCTATGTGGAGGATGCGGCTTCTGGTGAGAGGGTCCTTCTTGTGGAGATAGACCTTCACTCCTTTAATCTCTATCTTGCTCTCCGCGGGGCCGGACATTCTAACCAATAAAGAATTAGAAGCAGCATTTATAACTTCTTTTCAACCCGGATGACTTTAACTTTCGTGCCTTTCAACCCGTCCTTAATCTTATCTACATCAGTTATGTAAAGCTCTACAAAAACAGAATCTCTTTCAGGGTGTTTTTCCAGGTATGATTTTAAACCCGGCAGCACACCTTCAACTGTTCCTGAAAAATCCGATCTCTCTGGAAACGGGTAAATGGTTTGATAAGAACCGCCTGGTCCTATTTTTTTGACATACGGGAAGTTATCTTTCATACATTATCACTTTTGTATTTTGCATGCAAAGTTTTAAGAAGCAAATGCTAGACATGCAGCTCCACTATATCCCTGTCCGCGAGCCTGTGCTCTCCCCCGACTTTCTGCCCAGGGAATTTGGCCGTCCTGCCCCACACGCGCGCGAAGCGCAAGTTCCTTGCGAACTCCTTATGGATTTTCTCGCACACATCCATGACAGACGGAGAGCCCTTGATTATCATGGGCTCCTTCATGTCCGGGTCCTTGCCTATCTTCTTCAGGTAGATCCTGCTGAGACCCAGCCTCTCCCATATGGCTTTCTTGAGCTGCTCCAGGCCCTGGGATTTCTCAGCGGATATCAGGACAAAATCCCTCGGGAGGCTTCTGGCTTCTTCAGGAGTGAGAGTGTCAACCTTGTTAACCGCAAAGACGGCGGGCACATACACGCGGTTTCTCAAGAGAGAGTCTATGAGCTGCTCAGGCGTAATGTCCTCACGTATAAGGACGTCCGCGTTCATTATCCCGAACTGCCCCAGGACAGAGCGTATCTCTTCCTTGGAGATTCTCCTGAGCTTTACAGTTGATGCGAGCTCTATCCCCCCCTTGCTCTTCCTGACCACCTTCACGTCAGGAGGCTTCTGGTTGAGCCTGAATCCTGCATTGTAAAGCTCTTTCCTTATGATATCTGCCTGCTCTGCCCTGTGCGCGTCCACCATTATCACCACGAGATCCGCGTTCCTCACAGCCGCAAGAATCTGCTTCCCCAGCCCCTTGCCCTCGCTCGCGCCCTCTATTATCCCGGGCATGTCCAGGATTTGTATCCTGGCGGAATTGTATTCCATCACTCCGGGAATCACATTTAGCGTGGTGAAATCATATGCCCCCACTTTTGAGTCCACCTTCGTGATTTTGTTTATCAGGGTAGATTTCCCGACAGAGGGGAAACCCACCAGCAGGACCGTGGCGTCCCCTGTCTTCTTGACAAAATAGCCTGCCCCGGCCTTCTTCTTCGAGCGCTCTTCCTGCTCAGCGCGCAGCCTCGCAAGCTTGGCCTTCAGCTGGCCTATGTGGAACTGGGTGTGCTTGTTGTACTGGGTGCGGGCAAGCTCCTCCTCTATCGTCTTAATCTGGTCCTCTATCGTCATAACCGTATATTGCAATTGGTATTTTAAGGGGTTTTCGCTCTACAGCCGATTTGAATCTGAAGGTGTCTGCAGACACCTTCTCGCCAGAATCGCGGCAGCTTGAAAAGGCTGTATTGGGTTTAAATTCCATTCCAACAAAGGAATATTCATGCTAGAAGTCGAGGTCCGCGCCAAGGTGGATTCCTTCAGAGGTATACGAGAACGGCTGAATGATATGGCCAGGTTCATGGGCTCCACCCACCAGGCGGACACCATATTCGGCCACCCGAATTTCCTGGACTCGGAGAGCAAGGTCATAGAGGGAGGCGTAATCTCCAGGATAAGGGAATCCGGCGACAGGAAGGTTCTGGAATTCAAGGAGATAAGCAGGGAGAGGGGCGGGCTGGAGCTGAAGCATGAGATAACAGACCCTGTGAAAATAAAGGAATTCCTGGAGAAGCTCGGGTTCAAGGAGGCCTTCACCATAAACAAGGTGAGGGAAACCTACCTGTACAGGGATTTCCTGGTTTGCCTGGACACGGTTGAGGAGCTGGGGAAATTCATAGAGGTGGAGAAGTTCGCCAATTCGGAAAAGGAGGCCGGAGAAATCTGGAAGCAATGCTTTGATGTCCTGAAGGATATCGTCCCGGAGGCCGAGGTTGAGCACAGGAAGTACGGGGACATGATGCAGGAGATTATAAACATCCGGAAAGGCTGATTCCCACTTGTGGGGCTTTTTAAATCCCGGGATCCATTTTCTTTAATATATCATTCCCGGGGTCGGTGGGGTGTCCAAGAAGAGAATACTTGACTTGCTTGCAATTCTTCTGGTAGTTGTATTTTTCCTGGCGATTTTTGTGCTGCCGCCGCTGAAGAATGCATTCCTGCAGATATTCTGCCTGCTTGACACCTCGCTCTTGAGGCAGCCCGCATGCATGGTGGGCTCCTTCCTGATATACGCGATACCCTTCCTTTCCGCAAGCTGGCTCATACTCAGGCTCTTCGTGAAGATAACCAGGTTCGCGTCCATAGTTGATGTGAACTCCCGCCTCTGCAAAGTAATCGGGATGCTCTACCAGAAGATCAAGGTCCTGGACGGCTGAACCCGAGCCCGAAGGCGTCCGCAGACGCCTTCAATCCAAGAATCAGGGCAGGAAATCCCTCTTCGCTATCTTGTCCGGGAGGTAGGTCTCGGAGATGAACCTTATGCTCTTTGAGGAGAGGGCCTCAAGTTCCAGCTTGTACCCGACCTCGAGCATGTGCTTGAGCTCCTGCTGCCATTCCTTGGGCTTGAACCACACGTAGTTCATCATCTCGTTCGTGCGCTTGATGTCGCCCTGGTTGAGCTTGATGGTCACGTTGCTGGCTATCTTGTACTTCTTCACGTCCTGGGTGGTGAGGCCTATGAACTTCGCTTCTGGCGTGCCGAGCCTGTCCGAAAGGAAGGAGAGGTTTATGGAACCCTGCTTGAG
>DATEYJ010000049.1:0-11495 GCA_035256265.1 archaeon | reverse complement strand
CTTACCTGGACTACAACTCCACCGTGAAGGAGATATCCTATTCCGCCACTCTCACCTTCCCCGACGGGACCAAATACCAGACGAACTTCCCCAACAGGATAATCTCCAACGTGACAGGGGACTACCTGGTGGATATGATCGTGTGGAAGGAAGGGTATGCGGAGACCCACCTCTCAAAGGTCGTGCGGTTCGTGGACAGCCTTTCCGGGCCTTCTGGCCAGGAAGCCCACAACCCTCCCAGGTTCGAGGTCATTCCCATACTTGTTTTTGCCGTTCCTGTAGTCCTTGTCTTCGTTCTGTGGAGATATTCCAAGAGGAAATCCAGGAATAAGAAAAAGCCAAAGTGCTGATTCTAAGCTAGTAATGCTTACCAACATAAACTACTACATTAGCCTTCTTCCCGCAGACTATGCAGCTGCCTTTGGGGGTTTCGTGCGTGTCAGCCCGCGTGCCCCGGACCTCCGCATGCAGCTTCTCTTTTATCTTCTCTGCGCAGTGGCGGCCCTCGCCTTCCCGCGAGCAGAAGTCCACCCTGACGAATCCCCCCTTCTCCAGCTGGCTCTCAAGCTCGTGCATGCTGCCGGCCGAGCGTATCATGGAAGCAAACCATGCATCCGCCTTCCTTACCAGGCTCTGCGTGAGCGAGGAGCCCGCGTCCTTCACTGCCCGGTAGATCTCATTCTCCGGTACGGCTTCCTTCTGGCCCGTGTCCCTCCTTACTAGAACGGCCTGCTTGTTCTCAATGTCCCGCGGCCCGATCTCTATCCGCACAGGGACCCCTCTCATCTCCCAGTGGTTGAACTTCCATCCCGCTGAGTTCTCCGAGTAGTCCACCCTCGCTCTAATCCCCTCCTTCTCCAGCATGGACCTGATGGACTCGCACTTGGCATGGATTTTCTCCTCATGCCCTGCCTTCAGTATGGGGACTATCACGGCCTGGAGAGGAGCTATCCCGAAGGGGAAGACAAGGCCCTTGTCATCCCCGTGAATCGCGATCACAGAAGCTATTATCCTTGATACGGCAGGCCCATAGCAGGTCTGCCATGCCAGCTGTTCTCGTTCGTTCCTGTCCACGAACTTGATCCCGAAAGGCTTCGAGAAGTTCTGGCCGAGGAAGTGGGTGGATGGCTGCTGGATGACCTTCCCGTCAGGCATGAGCGTGTCCGCAGCAACCGTGTAGACAGCTCCAGCGAACTTGTCCCACTCCGGCCTTTTGAAAGGGATGAAGGGGATCCCGAACTGCCCGTGCATGACCTGCTCGGTTGTGTCCGTGTCCTCCCTCACCTGATTCTCAGCTTGCTCCCTCGTGGCGAATACGTCATGCCCCTCTATCCAGTAGAACTCCCTGCTGCGGATGAACGGCCTGGTGGCCTTCGTCTCGTACCTCCAGACCTGCGCCCTCTGGTAAAGCTTCAGTGGCAAATCTCTCCATGAGCGTATCCACTGGGAATACATGGTGTACATGGCTGTCTCCGAGGTCGGCCTGAGCGCAAGCTTCTCTGTCAGTTTCTCCCCTCCTGCATGCGTGACCCAGAAGACCTCCGGGATGAACCCCTCCACGTGCTCGCTCTCCTTCTTGAAGTTCCTCTCGGGGATAAGGGCGGGGAACCACACGGGAGAATGCCCTTTCCTCTGGAGCTCCTTCTCAAGAGCCTTGTACATCTCCTCCATGCAGAGGACAGCCCACTCCCTGAACACTATGAATCCTTTCACGTTGTAGCGGATATCACAGAGCTGGGTCTTGGCTATGACCTCTGAGAACCATTCCGAGAACTCGCTCTTCCGGAAGGTCATGCCTTCCGGATTGGCGTCTTCCTGTTTCTTGCCTGAAGGTGACTGTGTCACCTTCCCTCTGTCAGTTCTTTTCTTTTTGTCGGACATAATATCAAGTGGCAGCCAAGGTTTAAGAGCCTAACCTTTCAGGTGCTCCAGCTCCCTGGATTCAGCTGTCCCGAACCTCCTGTGGACCCAGATCGCTATCATGAGAGCGAGGGAGGTCACGCACATGTCTATCACGATGGCCGTGAGCACCAGGGCCTGCGGTATGGGGTCCACGGAATAGATGGCGAAATTCTGCACGTTCTGCGGCGTGACTATGGGGTTTATGGAGCCCTCCCTGTACCCCACCGTTATGAAGAATATGTGGATGCTGTTGGCTATTATCCCCAGCCCCATTATCTTCTTCACAAGGTTGCCCTTGAATATCATGCAGGCCAGCCCTATGGCGAAGAGGCCCGCGACCGCGAGGTAGGCTTCGTATATCATTCGTTCACATCCTCTGCCCTGGCCATGGTATACCATATCATGAGAAGCCCTGTGAGCACCATAACCCCTCCCGCGATGTTGAAGAACATGAGGGACGAACCGGACCACAGGGTGAACAGGGTCTCAGTGGGCACGAGCACCACCCTCAGGAAGAACTCAAAAACGATTAGGAGTATAAGCACCAGCCCGCCTACGGATTTGAGGACATCCACCACGCTCTCCCTGAACTGCGCCTTCGTGCTCGCAATCCCGTAGGCAAGGCTGTATATCACGAAGGCGCCGGCCATGACAGAGCCTCCGGAGAAGGTCCCTCCGGGAGTGGTATGGCCGTGAACTATCACGTAAATCCCGAATAACAGTATGACAGGAAAAGCCACCTTCGCGACTGTCCTCACTATCACGTTCATTCTCTCACATTGTTTTTTTAATATCATCGTTCGAAGTTGGCGAAGCCGACTTCTTTCCTTTGTTCTCCTGCATCCTCTCAGCCGAATAGAGGCCCATCGCGAAGACCCCCATGGCTGCAGTGAACAGGACCGTCTCCTCCCCCAGCGTGTCATATCCCCTGAACTCCCACACTATCGTGGTCACGGTATTGGTTGCGGCCAGCTTCTTCCATCCCTCCGACATGTAGAAATCCGCGACCTTCTTGCCGCCCCACGAATTGAAGGCCGGGTTCAGTAGCGAGGATATGAGGAACGCTGAAACTATGGCAAGGCATGCGAACCCCAAGGAGAGCTTCATGGCCTCGTTCATCTTGCGGCCTCCTGATTTTTCATGGGATTCTGCTCCGGCCTCTTTCCTCTAATCATTTCTTTCTTGTCCTTCTCGAACCTCGCGGTCTTCTGTATGGCGACCACGAACACTGCCGTCGCCACGCCTGCCTCCACCGCGGCCTTGGTTATGGCTATGTCCGGCGCGTTCAGCAGGAAGAAGACAAGGGCCGTGCTCACGGAGGCCGCTGAAAGGAATATCACTGACTTGAGCAGGTCCCTGGACCAGACCGCCATGGCCGTGAGGCCCAGGATTATTACAAGAAGTATGTCAAACAGGAGTTCGTACATGGTTAATTATTGGGCGGAGTCGGTTAAATTGCTGCAAGAATCAGCGGCATTTCTCTGACATCTCGTCAACTCTCTTGCTTCTTTCCCGGATTTCCTCGAGCGTGCGGATTCTGTACAGAGGGAGCCGCCAACATATTCATCCGCTGAATGGCCAAGAGGTATTGCCGGCTTCCGGAAATCTGGTGTTTTGCCCCCGCCAACAACTTCTGTCACCAGAATGTACCATATCTTCGGCCACATGGTCAATACTTGCCCTGGAATCTTTAAATCAGCCAAACAAGAGATTCCTTATGCAGATAATCCAGAGAGGTGCGGAGGCCATACTCTACCTGGAGGAGATGGACGGTAGGAAGGTCCTGGTGAAGGACAGGCTTCCCAAGGGCTACCGCATCCGCAAGCTTGATGAGAGGCTGAGGAGCCAGAGGACGCGAAGGGAGGAAGGCCTTCTCCTCAAGGCCAAGAGGGCCGGGGTGAGCGCTCCCGCGGTCCTGGAGGTGGGGGAGTCCAGGATAGCGATGGAATGGATTCAGGGAAGCAAGATAAAGGACAGCCTGAACGGCATGCCTCCCGGCCAGAGAAAGAAGATATTCAAGCTCATGGGAGAGTCCATAGCCAGGCTCCACTCGGCCGGGATTGTCCACGGGGACCTCACGACCTCGAATATGATATTTAAAGATGACAGGCTCTATATTATAGATTTTGGATTGGGGAAGATATCCAGCAAGGTGGAGGACCAGGCAGTGGACCTCTACCTTCTTTACGAGGCCCTTAAATCCACGCACCTGAGGCTTCTGGATGAGGCCTGGGGCGCTGTCTTGAATGCTTATAAGCAGAACTACGTAAAATCTAAAGAAGTTTTGAGCAGGATAGCCAAAATCGAGAAGAGGCGCAGATATAAAGGCGAATAAGATTTGAGTCCGAAGGCGTCAGTGGACGCCTTCCATCCAACGAGGAGAATAACATGGCTGAAGAGAACGAGCTGGTTGAAGAGGTAGCGGCTGAGGAAGAGGTTAAGGAAGTCAAAGAGGAGATAATAGAGAGACGGCCGAGCCGCGACCGCGAGAGGAAGGCCTGGCTGCCCAGGACCAAGCTTGGCAACCGCGTTCTCAGGGGAGAATACGCCACCATAGATGATGTCCTGAAGTCAGGGGAGCTCATCCTGGAAGGCGGGATAGTGGACTACCTTGTCCCGGACCTCAAGGAGGAGATAATATACATAGGAGGGAGCCCCGGAAAGGGTGGAGGGGCAAGGAGGACCGCCACCAAGAGGACAGCGAGGATGCACAAGTCTGGGAGGAGGTTCAAGCTCACGGCCCTCGTCGTGGTAGGGAACGAGAATGGCATGATAGGGATAGGGAAGGAATCCTCGAGGGAGCACAGGATCGCTCTGGAAAAAGCCTCCGAGCAGGCCAAGATAAACGTGGTCCGCGTCAGGAGGGGCTGCGGCTCATGGGAGTGCGGCTGCGGAGGTGAGCATTCCATTCCGTTCAAGAGCGAGGGTAAGTGCGGCTCCGTCCAGGTCAGGCTTATACCCGCCCCGAAGGGCGTGGGAATCGTGGCGAATGATACAACAAAGAAGATACTCGTCCTTGCAGGGATAAAGGACATGTGGGTAAAGAGCACGGGCCAGACAGCCACAAGGCAGAACCTTGCCTATGCTGTTTTTGATGCTTTGAAGAACCTCAACAAGACCAAGGGTGACATGTGATGCCCGAGAATGATGATTCTTTGGAAATGAAGGAGAAGAAACCGAAGGCTCGAACAAGGAAGCCTGCGGCAGCGGCTCCTAGAAAGCCAAGGGCTCCCAGAGGTGCTCCAAAGGTGGAGGCTGTCTCGGAAACCCAGCCGATTCAGGAGAGACCAAAACACGCAGAAAAGAAGGGAATCGTCCTCGCTGTTGTCATGGTGAGGGGAGTTGTCGGCACACAACGCGAGATAAAGGACACCCTGAGGATGCTCAGGCTTGACAGGATAAACCACTGCGTGATTGTTCCGAAGAACCCCAACTTCCAGGGCATGCTCCAGAAGGCCAGGTTCTACATAACTTGGGGGGAGATAAACCAGGAGACCCTTGAGAAGCTGGTGGCTAAGAGGGGAAGGTTCGCAGGGGACAAAAGAATCACGGATTTGAATTACGCGAAGGAGCTCGCAGGCCTCATACTCTTAGGGAAGACAGTAAAAGACACGGGAATAAAGCCCGTGTTCCGCCTGTCTCCTCCTTCCAAGGGCTACGAGTCCACGAGGGCCCTCTATCCTAAAGGTTCCCTGGGCTACAGGGGGGAGAAGATAAACGAGCTCATAAAGCGGATGATATAGAGCGAAAGAAGGCGGCGCGGCCGCCTTCAAACTCAAGAGGATGATGTTAATGGCACACAAAAGGAAGAAAGTGGTGAAGATGCGGGGGAGCAAGTGGCACGGCTACGGCTCCAAGAAGAAGCACAGGGGAGGCGGCTCCCAGGGAGGGAAGGGACAGGCCGGCCAGTTCAAGCACAAAAAGACCTTCTTCAAGAGATGGGGCAAGGCCAAGCAGCCCAGGTTCAAGTCCCTGGAGCAGAGGAATATTCGGGCGAAAGAAAAAGCCATAAATCTCGGTGATTTGGTGAAGCTCACGGACAAGAGCGAGATAGACGCTTCTGAATTCGGGTATGGGAAGATTCTGTCAGAAGGGATTCTGGAAAAGTCCGTAACCATAAAGGCTAAGGCTTTCTCTGAGCGCGCCAAGCAGAAGATTGAGGCTGCTGGCGGGAAAGCGGTTGTGGAAGAATAGATACAATTTTTGTGCATATTTCTGGATTAATATCGTTTTATATCTTTTCTGTTCAAGAATTCTTCATGACCATTGAAGTGCCAAGCATGGCAATATATGAGAACCTTGACAATTATCCACATAAGGCCTTGTTCTTGATTAAGTCCGTAGAGCTCAAGAGCTGCACTGGCGATAAAGAACCAGCATTGTACTATTCTGGAGAACTCTACAAAATGAGAAAGATTGATGATAAAGATTTGCCCATGATTCCCGAGTACGCAACTACAATAATTAACGTTTCAAGTGAATACATAAAACCGCTTGAATAATGATTTTTGCAAAAACCTGCGGGTTTTGTAAGGATTGCTTTTTTAATCTGTCCGCCCATTCCTTCTTATGAAATTCCCAGACCCTGCCTACGGAGAGGTGGAAATCTCGGAGCCTGTCCTACTGGAGGTCATAATGGCAGGCCCTGTGCAGAGGCTGAAGGGTCTGAACCAGTACGGTACATGGCAGTTCATAATGCCGAGCATGAAGGCGAACAGGTTTGACCACTCTCTCGGGGTCTGCTTCCTGCTAAGGAGGATGAACGCCAGCCTGGAGGAGCAGATGGCCGGCCTCCTTCATGACATATCCCACACGGCATTCTCCCATGTGGTGGATTACCTGTACAGGCAGGAGGAGAAGCAGGAGCATCACGACGGCCTGTTCCAGCAGGTGTTCATGAGCTCCCAGATACCAAAGATAGCCCAGACGAACGGGATAAGGCCCGAGCTCTTCCTCGAGATGGGAAACTTCTTCCTTCTCGAGAGGCCCATACCGGACCTGTGCGCGGACAGGCTGGACTACTTCTTCAGGGACAGCGTGCTCCTCGGTGTCTGCAAGCAGGATGAGATTGGGACTTTCATGGAGCACCTTGTAGTCCAGGAAGGGGAGATTATGGTTGACGACCCTCTGATAGCGAAGATGATGGCGGTGGGCTTCATGGAATGCTCGAAAAGGTTCTGGTCAAGCCCCACCCAGGCGGCATCCTACCAGATACTTGCGGACGCCATAAAGTCCGGGCTGGAGGCCGGAGTGATAAGCGAGAAGGATTTCCTCCTCACGGACCAGGAGGTCTACAGGAAGCTCAGGTCATCAAAGAACCTGAACATAACTTCCAAGCTGGACATCCTGAATCCTGAATTCTTCGCAGTGAATTCCCCTGATGATTTTGACTTTTTTGTTAAGACAAAAGCCAGGTACATAGACCCCAAGGTGGTCCGGAACGGTACTGTTAAAAGGCTCTCGGAGCTGGATGACGCTTACAAGAAAGTGATGCAGGATTTCATAGGGAAGGTCTCAGGCGGCTATCACGTGAAGGTCTTCCCCAGGCTGAGGGGGCTTGACGATGGAAGGAAGGCGGAAGTGAGACCGAAGGCGTCTGCAGACGCCTTCAATCGAGAATCCGCCTTCAGTCCAAGGGAGAGCCCGTTCGGCTCCCTACCAAAAATTGGGAGCGGATAACCAATTTAAATAGACAGTTCAATATTTGGCAAGTGGGATTTGATGTTTGGCGGAGAGGGCTACGTTGGATTTCTGAAGAGGATGCCTGGGGTGGGCGGTCCACTGCAGAGGCTCACGTTCAGGCAGAAGCTCAAGTGGACTGGCATAGTCCTGCTTCTATATTTCATGCTCGCCCAGATCCCGGCATACGGGATAGCCCAGACGAACTTCGAGAACCTGAGGTTCCTTGAGATACTTCTCGGCTCCAGTTTCGGTTCAATCATGACCCTAGGTATAGGGCCCATAGTCACGGCCTCCATCATACTCCAGCTGCTTGTAGGCTCCAAGGTCATAGGGTGGGACCTCAGGACAGAGAGGGGCAAGGTCCTTTTCCAAGGAACGCAGAAGTTCCTGGCGATAATCTTCTCTCTTGCCGAGGCAGCGATTTACGTGATGCTCGGGGCCATACCCGCGGACCCGGGGCTGACCTTTGTGGTCATAGGCCAGCTAGCAGTCGGAGGAATCCTTGTGATATTCATGGACGAGCTTGTGTCCAAGTGGGGGTTCGGCTCAGGTGTGAGCCTGTTCATAGTCGCAGGGGTGGCCAAGACCATAATGGTAAGGGCGTTCAACCCGCTCACGCAGGCAGGAGCCTTCCCCACAGCGGCCAACCCGCCTGCGGGGATAATCCCGTTCGCCATAACAGCCATCGCTTCAGGAGAGCCCCTGCAGGCCTTCCTTTCCATGCTGCCCATAATAGCCACCGCCTTGGTATTTTTCATAGTCATTTACGCGAACGCGATAAAGGTGGAGATTCCCCTTGCATTCGGCTCCATAAGCGGGTTCGGGAGGAGGTGGCCCCTCAAGTTCTTCTACACCTCTAACATACCTGTCATTCTTACCGCGGCCCTGCTCGCAAATGTGCAGCTGATAGGAAGGTCCTTATCTGCAAGCGCTCCATGGATCGCGGAGTTCGACAGCCAGGGCCAGGTCACGGGAGGGCTGCTTTTCTTCGTCACGCCTCCGAACAGCCAGGCGCTTGCCGGCTACATGATCACGATAGGCGCCTTCGCGCTTCTCGGAGTGTTCTTGGCTTATTTCGCGAAGAAGAGGCCTATGACCATAATGACCATTTTCGGGGTCCTCGGGGCCTTTGTGTGGTATTTGTTCGTGACATTGTTCGGCCTCACAGGCCTTGTCTCCGTTCCCATGTTAGACCTCGCGAGGATGCTCACGTATCTTGTATTCATGGTGGTAGGGGCAGTGATATTCTCCATATTCTGGGTGACCACGTCCGGGATGGACGCGCACTCCGTGTCCGAGCAGATACACTCCACGGGGATGCAGATACCCGGATACAGGAGAGACGTTCGGATAATAGAGAGCGTGCTCGGGAAGTACGTGATGCCCCTGGCTGTTCTAGGGGCCATAGCTGTGGGAGCTCTAGCCGCCTTCGCGGACTTCACGAACGCCCTGGGCACAGGGACGGGAATCCTGCTTTCCACCATGATAATCTACAACATGTATGAGGACATAGCTGCCAAGCACATGGAGGACATGCACCCGGCAGTCAGGAAGATAATAGGGAAAGGGTAGATGATGGAGCCCGCTTATTAATGCGCGGTTTAAATTGTTGTTTAGGTGAAAACTATGGTTTTGGGATTGCCCGCTTATCAGGAGATTCTTATATGGGGGGTTCTGCTCTCCGTTGCAAGCACGCTGATCTCCAGGTTCCTCGCGAACCAGCATGAGATAAAGAAGGCGAAGAAGGACATGGAATTCTACAGGAAGAAGTCCTCCGAGGCCCAGAAATCCGGGGACCTGAAAAAGGCGAATGAGCATATGGGCGAGATGATGAAGGCCAGCCAGCGGCAGCTAAGGCTGAACTTCAAGGCCATGATGTTCTCCTTCCTCGTCTTCATAATAGCCCTGGGATGGTTCGGTTCTGCATACGCGGAGGCGACTGTTTCCTCCCCCATCCCTATCCCCTTCGTCGTGGAGAGCGGGAGCATGAGCTGGTTCTGGTGGTACATACTGACAGTACTGCCTTTCTCCACCATGTTCAGGAAGCTGCTGGATGTTTCGTGATTCCTGGAGCTTTGGCTAGCAAATCTTGTCTGCCAAAAACTCATCTTACAAGTCCAGCTTGACCCCGCCGATTTTCTTCGCGACCACGTTGTAAACCCAGGCCTCTATTATCCCTATTATCAGGCCCATTATCCCGAAGGCTATCGGCATCAGGATGATGGCGGCTATCCCTCCGAAGACTCCTGGGAATGGCCCCAGGGCTGCTGAAAGCCCCGCGGCAACGAAAATCCCCGCTATGAACCCGAACACGGCCATTATCACGGCTAATATCTTCCCGAGGGACATGGGGTCTATTGCCTTAAGTTCTCTCATGAATTATATTTGGTCTTGTCAGCTTATAAGGGCTTTCGCATGCCGAATCCTATTTAAAGCATCTAACAACTAATTTCTACTATCCCGCGATAGCTCAATGGCAGAGCACACGGCTGTAGGCGTTTGCTCGGACTGTTCGCTTGAAGGCGGATTTCGATCCGCCTTCTCTCCGGTAATCCGCGCGAGTGCCAGGGAGCATGTGTTCGATAGGAACCGTGGGGTTGGGAGTTCAACAACCAAGCCCTGAAATGGAAAGAAGATGTCTGCAGACACCTTCAATCGAAAATCAGGTCTGGGTCTTACCCCAAGAAAGGGATAGTCGCAATTAACCTGTAAAACGGTTAACTGTGTTGAGAATCTCCCTCGCGGGACTTTTTCTATTTTTTATCTGCTGGCGCCAAAATAATCTCATGGCCAAGAAGTCCGTCCCTGCGGATGAGGCGGAGTTCAGGAAGTCCTTCAGGAAGGCGAAGAAGAAACTAGAAGGTATCAGGAAAGAAATCCGCAGGAGAAGGAACAAGAACCCGCTGTGGAAGTTCTGAGAACTGTCACTTTTCATACACTTTGTTAACGAACTCGACTGAGAACCTCGCGCCATAAAACAATACTGCAAAATCCCTCTTTATGATGTTCTCTATCTCATTCCTGAATTCGTTCGGGACAGAATCAGCCTTGACCAAGGGGCAGGAATCGTCCCAGTAAAATAGTCTAACCCTTTTCTTGTCGAAATCCACAGAATCCCAATCCACAATAAATGGGTATATCTTGCAGTCGATAGGCCTGGGGTCAATGTCCTTATTCAGTGAATATTTCAGGAATTTGCATTCCCTGCCGTCTGAGCAATTTTTGAATCTTACCCTGTCTTCATTAAATTCGATGCGTATCCCTTGCGAAGTGAGATGGTCCTTTATCCTTTCATGAAATGCGAAGTATTCGTTGACCCATTCTTCCACTTCATCATCGTCACAGCAGGTGTCTTTGCAAGAATTCTTCCTGCAACCTTCCAGCTGGCCTTCAACATACTGGTCTGCCTGCATATAGTTAATATTCCTGATAAGAATTAAAGCTTAATCCAAGGTTATCCCATTCGAGGATAGCCTTATCTTCCTCTCGCTTTTCCCTGTGCTGAACTTGAGGCTGGCGCCGGGCATCTTCAGGCTCCCGTTTATGAGGGAGCGGACCTTGTATTGCAGGACTCTTTCCTCCCTGGGCCTCATCTCCCCGAGCTTCCATATGAGCTCGGTCCCTCCGTCCTCAAGCCTTCTTATGACAGGCATGGTGGACTCTATCTCCTGGTGCAGGACCTGGGCGAGCGGGGAGACCGAATCCTTCACCACCACATCATTAAGCCTGTGGAAGAAGGGGTTGCTGATTTGTATGAAAACGTTGTGCAGGCCCTCTCCTCTCCTGGAATTGTTCTTGACTATCCTGGGTGTGGTCGTGTGCAGGAATGAGTACAGGACAAGGCCAAGCGTGATGGCCGCAAGAAGGATGTAACCGCTGAACGCGGGCCAGTAGCTTACCGAATAGGTGAC
>DATEYJ010000048.1:0-4919 GCA_035256265.1 archaeon | reverse complement strand
AGTATGATGCTTAACTTCCATATATCAAATAAATTGCAAAAGCTGTCTTTAAATTCATTGTTTAAACAATTTAGCACTATTTTTGTTATATGTTTCCTGCGTCCCGAACTTTATGTGATACTCTATCCCTTTCTTCTTGCAGAATTCGGTTACTGTGTTAGCACATTCATGATAGTAATCGGCGTTGTTTTCGAATAGCCTCGACTTTACATTGTAGTTAAGTTTGCCGAATATTATCTTGTCCACAAACGATATCTGCTTAAGCAGAGCTAACAAGTCTTGCTTGACTATGTTTGGTGTTGGATAGGGCTCTATGCTTATCCATGTCTTAAGACCGCTATCATACAGCTGCTTTAACGATTTTATTCTCTGTTCGTAAGGCGCGCTGAAACACTCGTAATTCTTTCTGAAATTATCGTCCAGAGAAACAAGCGTGATTCCATATTCATTATTTTTACCATATTTGCCTTTGTCTTTCAAAACAGCTGGGAATATACCCTTGGTAAGAACGGTGCATTTTATACCGTTCCTGTTTAGCTTGTCTATTATCTTAAGCGTCATCTTGCCGACATCGGGATTTTTGTACATGAATGGGTCTGTCATAAAACTTAGGTGGACAAATTTTATTTTGCCCTTATGTTTTGGTATTTCCTTGTCTAACAGTTCCAAAGAATTAGATACGATTTTCGGTTTTATCCAATCGTTGTAAGTCTGGATTTTCCCGAATCTTTTTGCCATCATCATGGCATAGCATGGAAATCTGCAACCATGTGAGCAACCGACAACGTGATTAATGGAGTAATCTGCGTACTCCACGCCACTTTTATACAACAAGCTTTGTTTTGTTACTGACTTCATTAATTAATATTAGCCTTGAGGGAATATATCGTTTAATTCTTCACTCCAGAAGAAGCTTATAAAGAGCCGCAGTAGCGAGTCAGAGCCTCATTAGCGTTCTCCCGCACCTAGGGTAGGACTGGAATCCGCACGCCACGTCCTCGTCCTTCACCATCTTATACCCGCATTTGGAGCATATGCATATCCTGTCATGCACTTGGGCGTGCATCCCGCCGGATATGTGCACCTCACTTTCCATAATATCACCGCTTACCAATCCAGTATTTTGACAGGGTCAGCATTGATTGCGAGAAACAAAACCCTGATTTTAAAAGGAATATAGGTATATAAAAATGCCATAGGATATGAAGACGGATGACGTTATTCTCGGCGATTGCATACGGTTTCCGACAGGATACTTCCGTTATATAAGAAATCAGCGACAACACCTGGATAGGTGATAGGGAATCAACGGGGTCTGGATGCGAGGCCTTAAGCCCCTGGAGCTTCTTCCACCATCTGCCGGTTTTCTTGAGTCCTGCTCCGGACCCCTCCCCAACCCGAACGGCAAGAAATTAGTCCCTGAGGCTTTTGACCATGGCGGAAATCATCTTCTTCCCTTTCCTCGTGAGATGGTATTCGACCTTCAGAGGCTTATCCACGACAATCTCTTTCGTGACCAGCGCCATGTCCTCGAGCGTCTTGAGCCTGTTGGATAGAATCTTGGAGGTTATGGGGTTGAGGGATTTCTTTATCTTGTTGAAGCCCGCCTTCTCATATTCAAAAACAATGAACAGTATCCTGAATACCCATTTCCTGTTCATCTTCTCGAACTTGTAAAAGATGGGGTCTTGCATGGCTTAGGAATCCTTGCTTAAAATGACCTGCCGCAAGTTTCCCTGCGGATACTTACGCTATATAATGGTTCGCGGAGCAATATATAAAAGGGCAATTGATACAACGTCAAAAAACGGAGGTGCCGAGAATGGACGACAAGTAAGCTGGTTTTCCCAACCCCTTCTCCCTTTTTCTTTCTTTTTTACCTCGCGCCCTCGGCTTCCTTCCGTGTGGCCCTGCTAAAGAAGATAAACGAGCCCCTCGCCGGGTTTCTCGCCGGGCTCCATCCTTATCTTGCGACCGTGAGCAATCCTTTCCGTCGCATTCCCTGTCCCCACAATGCAAGGCAGGTTGTATTCCCTCGCCATTGTGGCTGCATGGCACGTCTTGCCGCCGTCGTCCGTCACGATGCCTGATATCTTGCTGAAGTAGGCTGCAGTCTCAGGTTTCGCGAATTTTGTGACAAGGATCTCCCCGTCCATATCATCCAGCCTTTCGCGGTACGGGTCCAGGAATGCATTGCATGTAACTTCGCCTCCGCATGCAAGCAGGCCTTTGATTACGTTTGAGCCGCCTCCCTTCGCTTCCGATTTCCTCCAGTCCCCTTCCTCCCAGTTATTGAGGCCTTCGTATATCGCTTTTTCTATGTCTATCCCCCTTGACTGGGCCAGTCCGACAAGCTGGACGAATGCCTGCCCGAAGGCCAGCGACTCATCCCCTGGGGAGCCGTGGGGCCTTGCATTCGGGTTCAGTTCCGGATCATGTGTCAGATATTTAGCCAGAGAACCAATCTGAGAATCTGTCAGAATAAACCTGAATTCGGGGTCTTTCCTGTCTTCCTTTTCCATGAGATCCTTCACCCGCTCTAAAAGGTAAGCATCCGCTTTATAGCCAAGGGACCGGAGAGGTGAGTTGTTTTTTCTTATTATCTGCCTGGTTTGAATCTTCTTTCCGAAGACCTTTACCTCTTCCCCTCTTTCAAGCGCCTCTGCCTTTTCCCACAAATAATTTGCCCCATCGGGTCGGGTGTCTTTAATCTGGCGGGCTAATCCTTTCAAACCAATAGGGAGGGCGCTGCGGACTTCTGACAGCGGATAATTCTTAAGCGCCAAATCAAGAAAGGCGCGATTGACGTCAGGCTCTTTGAGCCAGCTCACGTAATCAGGGATTTTATCATTGGTCATAGAACTTGTTTGGAGCGAAACTTTAAATTCGCAGAATCAGCCTTATCTGGCGCCCTCGGCTTCCTTCTCTATCCTGCTCCGCTCCTGTATCGCGAATGACTTTGAGTCAGAGCTGTAGGCAGCAAGTATCTCGTTCGCTATGACCTCCGGGAGAGGGGTCCTGTTCCTGAACTTGCTCTTGTATATGCCCTGCGTGAGGTGGCGCAAAGCCATGTCAAGGCGCCTTTGCGGAGCCACCACCACGGCCTGCCTTGCAATTATCCCGCCCATCCTGTAAGCCGCGACTTCCTCCATGAGCGCGGCGTTCTCTATGGCGTTCACCAGGACCTGCACGGGATTCTTCCCTGTCTTCTTCTCTATTATCTCGAAGGCTGCCTTTATGTCATTGTAAAGTCCGACCGTGTGCCCCACACACTTGCCCGAGGTGATCTTGTGCTTCCTTCCCCTGTGACCCGGGACCATGAGCTTGTTCATGAACCTCTCCACTATGTTCATCTTGTTCTTGTGGAAGGCCGTGGTGGCATACCTGCCGCCTGACCTCGGGACGACCACAGGAGTGAGGTTTATATAGTTCACGAGGCCAGCATCCTCCACTTTCACCTGAGTGAGGTCCCACCTGTTGAAGATAAGCATCTTGCTTTCCATAAGAATCGCTTAAGCGCCCTTGGGCTTCTCCTTCTTTCCGGATAGCAGCTCGGAAAGCGCCACTCCGTTGACGCCTATCACCTTGTATTTTATACCGTGCATGGAACCCACCGCCCCTCCCTGGGAGCCTCCCATGCCCTCTATCGTGACCTCGTCGTGCTCGTCTATGAGCTTTATCGCCCCGGACTTGGGGACGAAAGCCGTCACCTGTATCCCGTTCTTGACTATCTGGCACCTCACCGCCTTGATTATTCCGGAGTGGGGCTGCTTCTGCTCCACTCCCTTCTTCTTGAGCACGATCGCGCGAGCTGAGGGGGCGCCCTGAAGGGGGTCCTTCTTCCAGAGCTTGAGGAGCTTTCTCTTGTAGACGGTGGACTTCCACCTGCCTTTCATCCTCTTCCTCTTCACGTTCCTTGCCGCGAACTCTCCTGACATAATAACCAATTAACAGACTAGTGTAATTTGAAATGACTAATATAAATATGCACAGCGTTTAAAAAGCTATTTTAGCTCCCTCAAGCAGATATAAATATGTTCGAGAACTGGTTCTGGGTCACGGTCCCGTTCGCGGCTTTTGCCCTGATAGGCCTGCTCATCTACGCCCTGGGAAGATACCCCAGGAAGGCAGAGCCCGGGAAGGAGGAATCCTACACAGGAGGGGAGGACCTTCCGGAACTGAGGGTGGAGGCGGACAATTTCTACCAGGTCATAAGGAAGGCCCTAAGGATTTCCAAGCTCAGGCACTTGCAGTCCGGGGAAGTCTCAGACTACCTGCTCTGGATGGTCGCCGGCCTCACATTCCTTCTCATAATGGTGATGCTGCTATGAAGAACGGACTGAGACAGAGGGCGATAAACGCGTGCAGGAAGAAGTCGGTCTGGATACTCCCATTCAATTCCGGGGGCTGCAACGGCTGCGCCATAGAGGTGCTGGCATGCATGTCACCCAGGAGCGACGTGGAACGCTTCGGCATACTCGTGAAGGGCTCGCCCAGGCACGCGGACGTGCTTGTGGTTGACGGGCCCGTGACAAGCAAGCTCAAGGACCGGCTTCTCAGGATTTACCACCAGATGCCCCAGCCCAAGGTCGTGGTCGCTCTCGGTTCCTGCACAGCCTCCAACGGCATCTTCGACGGATGCTACGGAGTGGCAGGCCCCCTGGACAAGATAATACCAGTGGACGTGTGGGTCCCTGGATGCCCCCCGAGGCCCGAGGCCATAATCCAGGGCATAATAAAGGCCATGGGGAAGATTGAAGGGCTGGAAAGGTAAGGGATTTAAGGTTTCTTTTCAATTACATATCATGACCGGTAAGCTTGCTCAAGCTTATCATTCTCTGGTTGATAAGCTGATGGAAAAGGGCGGGTACGTTACAGAGGAAAGGTGCGCTGAGGTATTTGGCGGAATACCAAAATGG
>DATEYJ010000047.1:0-3273 GCA_035256265.1 archaeon | reverse complement strand
TGGGAGAAAATTCTTCTGAGGTTGGAGAGAATTTTTCCCAAGGATTATGGGAACATGTATTTCGGGGTGTTCCGAAATCCTAATTTTAACCCGCCCCGCCAATAATATACCATGGCCTTCTGGAAGGACTTTGACGAGATACTCACAGCGGAGATGGCATCCACCGGAGGAGGCCTGCTCGCGGGGACCATGCTCGCCCTCATAACGAACCGGCTGGAGCTTATCCCCGCCCTGCTTATTTTCCTGCCGGGATTCCTGGAGATGAGAGGGAACATAAGCGGGTCGCTTTCCGCCAGGCTGAGTTCCGCGCTCTTCCTGGGAGCCGCGAAGCCCAAGGTAAGGAAGAACAGGATACTGAAGGGGAATGTGATAGCCGCGCTCCTGCTCGTGGTAGTGGTGAGCGTGATACTCGGGGCGGCGGCGTTCTTCATGAACGCGGTCTTTTTCGGTATTTATGACTTCAGGATAATCTACATAGCTTTCATAGCGGGGATTCTTTCGAATGTGGTAGAGGTCCCTCTGGCTGTATTCACCACGTTCTGGCTTTTCAGGCACGGCCATGACCCGAACAACATAATGGGGCCATACATAACCACGACAGGAGATATCTCGAGCGTGATATCCGTTTTCATAGCGATAGTGATAATATGACCCGCCACAGGAAGAGATTGCTGGAGAAGATCACGAAGCTCAGGAGGCATGAGCATCATCCCGTCCTCCACCATGTGCACAGGAAGTATGGGATATCGCGAAAAACGCTATTCTACATGAAGGAATACGGGCCGCATTCCCATATCGCGCATGTCATAATCAGGGAAAGCCTCAAAATCCTGATAGCCGCCTCCATAATAAGCTCCATAGGGGGGATAAGCCTGCAGTCCATGGGGGACAAGATTTTCGCGATAGTTCCCCTGCTCATACTCGTGCCGGCCATGAATAACATGGTGGGGGATTTCGGGTGTATTGTGTCCTCGAAATTCACGAACATGCTTTATCTCGGGAAGGTCGGGAGCAAATGGTGGATGTCAAGGCATCTCCATAAGCTTTTCCTTGTGATTCTCATAACCTCTTTCATAATGTCCGTATTCATAGGGGTGGCGGCTTCCGTTATAGCTTACTGGCAAGGCTTCTCCCTCACCTTCGAGGTGTTCCTGAAGATATTGACAATAGCCGTGCTTTCGAACATCATCCTGGTGGCGGTGATATTCTCGGTCTCCATAATAGGAGGGCTAGGAATCTACCACAAGAAGGAGGACCCGAACAATTTCCTGATTCCCATCGCGACGAGCGTGGCCGACCTGCTTAACCTGGTCATTTTCGCCATACTTGTTGGGATGTTTTTCTGAACTCCGCGTCTATCACTACATGGAAGATGCCTGGGGCGTACTGCTTCACCACCCTTTTTTCCATGCGGATGGGAGAGAAGCCTGCTCTCCCCGAGTATTCTCTTAATATCCTTTCCGTGGCCTCCCAGAGGTCAGACTTCCTGAAGGAGTCGTGGTAATGGATTATCCCGTTCGGCTTCAGCAGCCTAAAGGCGGCAGGCAGGAACTCGTATGTCTTGGGGAGGTAGCCCATCACAATCCGGTCGGCTTTCTCCGGGATTTTGGCCTTCCTGCAGTCTCCCTGGATTGGGACAACCTTGCCCGAGAGCCTGTTGAGGGAGATGTTCTCCTTAAGGAAGCGGAAGGAATCCGGGTTGAGCTCTATCGCGTAAATCCTTTTCGCAGGGGAGGATTTTCCTAGGGGAAGGGAGAAATACCCTATCCCGGCGAACATGTCTATTATGGTCTCTCCGGGCTCCACGAGGGGAGGTAGGCGGGCACGCTCGGACACGTTCCCCTTGGAGAACAACACCTTCGTGATGTCAAGCTTGTACAGGCAGCCATTCTCCTTGTGAACAGTCACGGGGTTCTTCTCTCCTGCCACATAAGAGACTTTGGGGATTCTCATGGAGCCGGAAACAGGGCCTGAATACCTGTAGACGGACTTTATCCTGGGGAGCTTCTTGAAAATCTGCTGCGCCTGGGAAAGGGCCTCTTTCTGGGAGAGTCCCGGCTTGAGAATGGCTATGCTCCCGGTGCTCTGGAATCCTGGCATGTATTATCTAGGAAAAGGTGCGATAAAAGCTTAATTTCCTGGAAGGCGACTCTTCTCGCCTTCTGTCCGAGTTACTGCTCCAGAAGTATGCCCTGCTCCACCTGCTCCTCCGGAGGGGATTCCTTGCCTGAAGGCGACTTCGTCGCCTTCTCTCCAGAATCTTTCTGAACGGGCCTCTCCTTTGCCGGCTCAGTCCTCTTTTCAGCTGGTTTTTTCTCTTCTGGTTTCTTATCCTCGGACTTTTTCTCTTCCTCTTTTGCGCCTTCCCTGCGCTTTGCCAGCCGTTCCCTCAGCCCGAGCTTGCTTTTCTTCTCCTTCCTTGGCTTCTCCTTCTCGTCAACAAGCCTTGCGAGGACATTCCCCTCCTCGTCCGAGCTCACCTTGACCCTTATCTTGGAAGGTGGGTTGTGGAAGCCTCCTTTCCAAAGGAACTCGTTGAGCTGCTGGGAGATAGAAACATTGGAAAGCTCTGTTCCCATGTGCTTTGCGAGAAAGAGTTTTATCTCCCTCACGGAGCGGTTCATACGCTTGTTCTTGGCGGATCTCCTGGCCTTATGCCTGAGAGGGATTATCAGGACCTTCTCCTCCCCCTGCTTGAGGGCGGGTTCGCGTTTGAAGGCGTCTCCTGACGCCTTCCTTCCAGTTGTTCCGCCTTCTTTCTCCTTTCCGGATTTAGGTTTCTTAGCCATTAGGATTCACCAGACGATTCTATTTTCTTCAGATTTCTGGAAGCATTGTTGGAGTAAAAGATTGCCTTTACCAGCTCATCTTTCCTGTAATTTTTCCCCTCGTAAACATATATCCCCTGTTTCTCATCCAGGTATTCGCAAATGATTTGGTTCACTATTTCGGGCCTTGATTTTATGATAGCAAGGCACTCTCCTTCGCTTGAGAGCATCTCATTTTCCATGCCTGGGATAAGGGACCGATATACGGCATTATAATTCGTGTCGAAAGTCATGTAAAAGTTTTCTTTTATTATTTCCTTTTGGAGCCTTTTCCTTTGTTCCTCATTCATAACCCACCTAAATCTTGAGCTTGTTTTTTCTCCAGTTCCTCGTTCGGACACGGATTCTCCTTGTGCGGGCCCTCTTCAGGCTGAACTTGCGTATGTCCGCCCATCTGGGCGCGGAGCGCACCTTGCCTGCCGCTGCAAGCTTCACCTTCTTTCCG
>DATEYJ010000046.1:0-5327 GCA_035256265.1 archaeon | reverse complement strand
TTTTTAAGCCAGGTCGAATAACCCGTCCATGCGGATTCTTCTCCGTGAGGGAAATTCTGCCAATATACTATATATTGCGGATCTCCGTATCCGGCTATCCATTTCTCTGCAGTCGTAACTTTCTGTGGCAGATTGAAATTGTAGACTGTGCACCCATATTCTTCTTTAGGAGGGCTTGAGAACAGATACTTTACCCTATAATAGGCACGTTTATACCAAGGATCATCAGGCTTTATGACGGGGATTGTTTCCTCCCTAAACTTGCATTCTATATAAGCATCCTTGCTGTCTTGCCCTAAAGCGAACCCCGTGATTCCTGCCGTCTTTATTGACTTAAATGAATTCAGGCATCCTGCATCCTTGTTGGCGGTTACCGAATTTATAGCGCAGATTAAAGCATCGGTAGATTTTTCTACTATAGCATCATCTTTACTAGACGTCACGTCTCCGCATATCCCCGGATTCTTCGCGCAGAACTCAGCCAAAAGGGATTGAAGACCCCCACTAGCCCCTATTATCAGAACGACAACGACGAGCCCTATGATAATAATGAGGAACAGCTTCATCATCTCCTCTACCTCGAAGCCGATTCCCAGCATTTTCTTTATTTTTGGGCTTCCGGTCTGGGGAGAATCCATATTAATTAATATGGGGAGAGGGGGCTTAAATTATGTGAGGGCTGTTCAGGCAAGCATAAAAAACTTCCCTCCAATAGCCAAGAGTGATTTTCATGGAAGAAATGAATCCCATAAAGGAAAGGATTGAATACCTCTCCGGAATGGAAGAAGGCCCGCTAAAGGCTTACAAGGCCCTGCTGTACATCCAAGTCCAGCAGGTCGAAGCGTGGTTCGGAGATACGAAAGAGGAAAAATTGGAAGCGAAGGGACACAATGAGCATTTATTCTCTGAATGTTACTGCGTGGAACGGGCCCTCAAGAAGAAGGGCCTATAGTGCGTCTTTTTATCCCGCCTTCGACAATATATTATCATGCTTGAGCTGGTCGCCTTCTGGGGCTTCCTGGGAGGGCTCATCTGGGCTGGCGCGGGCTTCCTCTCACATGGAAGGCCCGGCAAGAAAGGCATCCCGCCTGTTCTGGTCATAGCGGGCTTCCTAGGCATCGTTTCCGCCTTCGCTGTGTTCTATTTTGACATATCCCTGCTTTCCCTAGCGTTCTGGAAGATAGCGACCGTGGCGGCCTTAATAGGGTATGTGGGAGCGGACATCCTAGACAGCCTTTTCGAGATTCTGGAGAAATACGGGAGGCCGAAGCTGAAGACAGAAGGCGGAAAGGAGTTTGAATGTGGCAAGAGCCACTTTCGGTCTGAAATCCGCCTTCCTGCAAAGAGTGGTGGAATGAGATGCTGACGCTAACTGAAATCGTGATAGTGTCCGTGGCAGGCGGCCTCATGCGCATTCTCATAGGCATCTCCAAGAAGAAGACAGGCTTCGGCTTCAATCGCGACAAGGTCCTTTTCACGATAACCACCTCCCTCATAATAGGGATAATAACCGCCATAATACTCGAGCCGGAGAGCTACCTCATAGCCTTCTTTGCGGGCTTCGGAGGGGCGGACGTCCTTGAGGCCATGTACAGGGGGATAATAAAGCAGAAGGTGGGCGCGGCCCCGATCTCCGGGACCAGCGGGCTGAGCTATGAGATAGGAGGGGATGAATACCCCCAGGGCCTGGACAAGAAGCAGAGGAAGGCGATAGATTACTTATACAAGTACGGGCAGATAACAAGCCTGGAATACAGGCAGATGAACAGGGTCTCCCAGAGGACAGCCGCCTCTGACCTGAACAAGATGGTAACGAGGAAGATACTGAGGAAGTGCGGGAGTGGGAAATCCACTTTCTATGTTTTTGCGTGAGCTTTAGCCTTGCGATTTCTGTGCCGATTCTGGATTGACGGCTTGAATCAATCTGTCTAAGCCGTCTTTCTCCTAAGGTACTCCACGAAAATCGGCACGAAAGAAATCAGGATAATTGCCATTATCACGAGCGCGAAGTTGTCCTTCACCCAGGGAAGGTTCCCGAACCAGAAGCCCCCGAAAAGGAAGAGGGAGACCCAGGCGAGGCCTCCTACTATATTATATGTAAGGAACCTCCTGTAGCTCATCTTCCCTATCCCTGCCACGAAGGGGGCGAATGTGCGCACAATGGGCACGAACCTCGCCAGGAATATGGCCTTGCCTCCGTATCTCTCATAGAAGGCGTGAGCGCGTTCCAGATACTCCTCCCGGAAGAGCCTGCCTGTCTTCTTGCGGAAAATCCTGGGTCCCAGCCTGTTCCCTATCCAGTAGTTCGCTGTGTCACCCAGAATGGCCGCCCCCGCCAGGAGCAGGAAGAGCAGGGCTATGTCCAGGGAGCCCAGGGCGGCGAAAGCCCCTGCCGCGAAAAGAAGGGAATCCCCGGGAAGGAAAGGCGTGACGACCAGCCCTGTCTCCAGGAAGATTATCAGGAAAAGGATAAGGTACACCCAGAGCCCGTACTGCTGGATGAGCAGCCCCAGGTGGGAGTCCAGGTGGATTATGAAGTCTGCGAGCAGGGTGATGGGGTCCATATGCTAAGAATTGGAGGAGGGATATTAATTGCTTACTCCAGAATGCATAGTAAATTACAAGAATAAATAATTTTGCATTATATTATTACTATGCGAAAAGAACCTGTATTCGGCAGTTATGATTTGGACACTTACAGACGCTGGAGGCCTGTCAAGGTTTTCACGCGTTATTTGAACATGGTAATTCAAGAAGAGTTACACCCGGAAGATGCGAATGAACTGAAAAGAGTGGAAGAATTCTTAATGAATATGCCTTTTCCGGATAAGGTCAAGCTATACAACCAGATAGGCAGAAAAAAAGAGCGGAACATGTACAGACATTTTATTGTTCCTAAATTCGAGCTGTAATCTCCGTCCCGGCCTTCCCCTTTAGTGCCTGGAGAGCTTTCTCCGGAGAGGTTATTATGGCCTTTTTCCCTCCATGTTTCAGGAAGCGGATTGAAGCCACGATTTTCGGCCCCATGCTCCCGGGAGGGAACTGACCCTGCTTGTAAAGGGATTCTACCTCCCGGAGGGAGAGCTTGTGTAGGGGCTTCTGCTTTGGAGTCCCGTAATCCTTGTATGCACAATCCACGTCCGTGAGGATGAGCAGGATTTCCGCTCCCAGGGAGGTGGCCAAACGCTCGGAAGCGAGGTCTTTGTCTATCACAGCCTCAGCTCCGGAGAATCCGTGCGGGGTCCTGAATACGGGAATCCCCCCGCCTCCGCAGGCTATCACGACAAAGCCTTCCTGGACAAGCCTCTTTATCTCCCTTGACTCCACTATCTCCTTTGGTTCAGGGGAGGGTACCACCTTCCTGTATCCCCTGTCCGAGTCCTTCCTGAGACCGGGCCCCGGCTTCCTGAAGAAGGGGCCTATGAACTTGCTCGGGCTCCTGAACGCGGGGTCCTTCTTGTCCACTATGGTCTGGGTGAGAATGGTCACTACGGGCCTGCGCAGGATTCCCCTGAGCGACCTTTGCAGGAAGTAGCCTATCTCCCCCTGGGTCTGGGCCCCACACACGTCCAGGGGCATCTCAGGCGCGACTTTCCGGCTGCAGTGCTGCTGGAGGAGGATGTCCCCCACCTGCGGGCCGTTCCCGTGGGTTATCACGACCCTGTAGCCGAGGCCAAGAATGGCCTTTATGTGCCGGGAGGCCTGGAGGGCGTTCCTTTCCTCCTCCGCGGAACTGAACCTCTTCTTTGAGCTCAGGAGGGAATTGCCTCCCAAGGCTATGACAATCAGATTCCTGGTACGAAGCGGACTTCCGGCTGATGGGTGCATAATAATATAATTGTGAACGGATAACTAAATATTATGGCAGATGGATGGAAATGCTCGCATTGCAGGTTTTACACGCCTGTCACCGAGAAGGTGGGTAGGTGTCTTTGGCACAACATACCTGCGGACATGGACGCGACAAAATGCGCGGGGCAGATATTCAGGCCTAGATAGGATTTTTGGATGGCCCATAGGCAGGTCCGGAAGACCTACTTCTTTGCCAGCAAGATGAACCTTATCGCCAGTATCACGATTATTATTATGGTGATTATGGATATGGCCACTATCTTCCATGTGTTGGAATCCAGGCCGAGTATGAGGCCTGTCACGTTCCCTCCTACAGTCTGGTTGCCTCCCGGGCCCGGAAGGGTGACGTTACCTCCTGAGCCTGTGCTGGTCACGTTCTCGGACACTCCCATTGCTATGGTCTTCTCCAGCTGCACGGTAGGCGAGCTGGCCTTGACCTTTATCTCATAGACCTTCTGCTCCACCCCATAGCATGGGGAGAAGTAAAGATATATCTCCTGCTGCTGGCCTCCGGACAGCTCGACTGAGTTGGGGCTCACGTACGCCCACGAGGGAGCATCGAGGGATATCGAGTACCTGTCGCTCTTCTCTCCCGTGTTCTTTATTATCACAGGAAGCGTGGAGGCATTGCAGATGGGTATGAGCCTGTCATCCACGGATATTATCTGGACAGAGTAGCATGATGATTTGGGCTTGACAGAGAGCATGGCATCCCCGCTCACGAACGTGTGGCTGGAGCTGAGCGTAACCTTTATGTCGTGGTCTCCGGCAAGCGGATCCGAGGAGACCTGAATCGTGAAGTATTCCATCCTCACCTGTCCGGGGCCTATAGAGAACTGCTTGGTTATGTTCCCAAGCACGCTTTCCACCTTGAATGTATAGGAATCAGAAAGCTTCCCCGTGTTCTTTATCGCCACGGTGTAGTTGACTGCTGCATTGAAGCACACGCTGTGGTTCTGGGGAGCTATGTCCATGGTCGCGGAATAGCAGTTCTCCACCACGACCTGGGCCTCTGACTCGTCCATCACGTCCCCGGACTGAGCCCTTACCTTGGCTGTGTAATTCCCGGGGGATGCGAAGTTCCCTACCCTGAGCTTGAGCTCCTTGGTTTCCCCTGGATTCACAATAACCTTGTTGACATCAAGCGCGCCAGCGGTTGTCGTGAGGTTGAAGGTATCCTGTATGGTCCCCAGGTTCTTCACGTAAATCGTGAACTCGGAATCCACCCCCTGGCATACTGAAGACTCGCTGGGAGATATCACCACCGCCACTCCCCTGCATTCCTGGGCATCCACTATGGAAGTGAAGACCTTGCTTATAGAGGGGTCCTTCAGCGAAACAACGGAAACATTGAAGTATGTCCTGCCTTTCTGCGTGGGCTGCAGGGAGATATCTATCATCTCCCCGGATTTGGCATTGATGGAGACCTGGGACTTGTTCGCAGTCACCCAGCTCGGGACAGTTATGAAATACAT
>DATEYJ010000045.1:0-3810 GCA_035256265.1 archaeon | reverse complement strand
ATAGCCATGCTTGTGGTAATGATGAAGGGTTGATCCGGAAGCTATCTCCCGGGGATTAGAAAGATTCTCAGCTTTCTTGCTGTTTATTTTGCCAGCAGGAGCAGCATGAGCGAGAACATCGCCGCGATGAAGGAGCCAGCTGCGAAATAGATTTCCGGCTCCAAGAAGAGGACTCCTGCGGCCGCGATTACGAAAATCACCCTTCCTCCCGCTAGGCAGATGTCCCTGAACGTCACCCAGTTAAGGACGCCTTCCTTCCTTCCGCGCTCGCAGAACTGCACGTAGATGGGGATGCTGATTATGGTGGTGAAGATTCCTGCCAGCAGGGAGATGAGAATCGCTTCCGTCGGGGTCTGCATGGATATCCTTATTATGCAGGTGAACGCGTAGCCAAGCCCGCCGTATATCAGCATGTTCTTCCGCCTTTTCGCGTTCGCGCTGGCCTTCCCCACGAAGATGGTGAACACGGCCATTCCCGCGCCGAAAAGGGTGGCCGCGAGCCCCATGGTGAGGATGCCGAACTTCTGGTAGACGAAGATGTTCCAGACGAGGAACTCGTTTGAGAATATCACGCCCTGGATAAGGAAGAATGCGAAGAACCTCCTGTCAAGGAAGAGCCACGACTTCCTCATCTTGAGCCTGAATATCTCCTTGTAGTCAGAGGTAAGGAGGAAGGGGACCTGGGAGACTATTATGAGGATTATCACTGCCACGAAAAGCGTGGAGAATCCCAGAACCGTTAGAATGAGGGCGCTGAGCAAAGGGGCTATCGTGGCCGAGACCTGCGGAAGTGCTGTAAGGTAACCAACCTGCTTGGCCGCCTCCGTGTCGCTGGAACTCTTAACGAATTGCGCATTGGTGGAAAGCCAGTAGAGTATCGCGGAGAAGCCGCCAAGGAGGGCTATGAAGAAGAGCATGCCGGAGAAATGCTCAAGGAAGAGCAGGAGGGAGAAGAAGGTTATGAGGAGCGGGGCGCGGTATATTATGGTGTGCTTGAAGCCTATCTTCGAGGATATCTCGGCAGCCAGCGGAGTGAGAAGGAACATGGCTCCCCAGTAGACAAGCATGAACATGAAGGCGGTCATCATGGAGAACCCCCTCTCAAGAAGGTAGATTGGGATGAATATGCTTATCAAGGATATCGCGAAGGTCTCTATGACCTGGTTGAAGTATATCTCGTGCAGGTCATCCCTGAGCTTCGCGAGCTCGAACATGTTCTTGAGCTGGCGGTACATGATTCTCTCCTGCGACAATTTGAGCCATGCGACTCAAAAAAGAAGTCGGCGCGGCCGGCTTCCAACTGAATATCTTTTGGTTTAGGCGGCTTATATTCCAGAACAAGATAAAATTTCGAAGTTGGCGAAGCGGTCGTTGGATGTCAAGAGACACCTTCAAGCCAAAACTTCTTTCCAGAAATCACTTTTCTATGATATCCGCTTTCGTGCCTATTGCTGTCCCCGGAAGGCCTTTCGGGAACCTTGCCCTGACAATGCCGTTGTTCCCGTGCGTGCTGGCAATCTTTCCGAAAATCTGCTTCTTCCCCGGGCTTGTCCAGACCACCCGCTTGCCTATGTACCTGGATGCGAGCTCCCGCGAGTCCACGCCTTCCATCTCCATGAGCAGCTGGTTCCCGTGCATGGTGTGGATGCCTCTCCTGTAGCTGACTATGGTTGCTTTCATAGGTAACAGATTGGAGGGAAGACTTTAAATAGGTTGTGAGTGCTTTGCCTTCTTGTCTATTTCTTTCAGGAGGGAGTCCGCCTGGTAAATGAGCTCGGATTCCGCTTCGGGAGAGAAGGGGAAGAGGCCGTAAATCTTGTATCCATGAATGCTATATCCGGGATCCGCGGCTGCGTTCTTGAGCGGTATGTAGCCCCATTCCCTTCCATTGGCATATCCGACTATGACGGCGCCCGGATGCCTTTCCTTTATTGCAAGGCTTGTCTCTGACATCACTTCGGCGGGTATCCCAATAAAAGTGGCCGGGCCGATTTTTATTGCCTGTATCTCTCCTTCTATGTATTCAGGGAAAGATTTCTCTCCGGTTTCCACTGACTCTATGAATTTCTTTAGGTCTTCAAGAAAATCATTTCGGAATGGGCTGCCAGGAGCTTGCCTTATTGAATCATATTGATGCTGTTCAGGATATCTCCTGGCTATGTCAAGCGGGAGCCTGACCCTCCTCGATATAGAGGTTATTCCAGGCTCTCTGGAGTTAGAACTGGAAAGGTCCAGCTCTATCACATTGTCGCCCAAGGTTTCCCCGTAAAAATCAAGGTCCTTGAAATCGCTTGGTGGGAGTGTATAACGTACTCCTTTAGGCTTCCTTGTCTCGTTTATTATTGGGTCTATGTCCCCGCATGCCCCGTTCGTCCACAATATGTTCCTGTATCCCGCGCGCTCAAGATAATCCGTTATGGCTCCGATAAAGTCCCTTGTTACAAGGCGGTTATCCCTTTCCATGACGACCGGATGGCATGCAAAATTGAGGAGAGTGAAAAGGTTCGAATGGCCTGAAATGTCCCCGAAAACCGTCACCATGTCATCGTCCAATTTGCGGCCTTCCCTGTTGTATGATACCTTTTTGTCGGGCCTTCCCCTGCCAAATCGGATGTCTTCGATGGTGTTCCTCCTTGACATGGAATATGCATTAATCACGGAATCCGCTATAACCTCGTGAAGCCTTTCCATGTATTCAGGATTCATGTCGCCGCATGCCCTTAGACCTTGGTCTGTCGTCGCAGGGCCGTGGTGGACGTGCGTGCAGGTGACCATTATGTCTTCTTCCGGTATCTGTGTGTAGACTTTCACCCTCTTCCTGATTTTCGCCACTTCCTCCTCGGGCAGGCTAATCAAATCGTTTGAGACAATGGCTATGCTTTTCTCTCCGTTGTCCAAGACCATAGCAGTGGAGTAGAGCGGGTCATGCACCCCTTCCATCCATCTCCTGTCTGGATACTTGCGACCCACAAAACCATAGCCTGCGAGCTCCAGCTTCCCTGATTCTTCACCGGGGAGCTTTATGAATTCCTCTCCGGGGGTTATGTCCTTCCTGGCCGCTCCTGCCTTTAGCATATCCATCAGAAATCAGTTGGGGGTTAGCTTTTTAAGCGCCACTAGAAAGTTAAACCATGCCCACCGAGACCCTTTACCGGAAAACCGCGGACGTTTATGACATCAGGCACAATTCTCCCACCACGGAGAGGGTGCGCACTCTCGAGAAGGCTCTCGTAATGAAATACGCGAAGGGGAGGACGCTGGACGTGGGCTGCGGGACAGGCTACCACCTGGACCTGGTGGAGGACATAACAGGCCTGGACCCGAGCAGGGAAATGCTTGAGAAAGCAAAGGAAAAGGGAAAGCCTTTAGTTCTGGGAAAAGGAGAGCACCTCCCATTCAAGGATGAGGAATTTGATACAGTCCTGTGCATGTTCTCAGTTTTGAATGTCTGTGACGCGGAGAAGACTGCGCAGGAGATTAAGCGGGTGCTGAAGCCAGGAGGGCTCGCAATCGTTTCCGTGGCGAGCGTGTGGGACCACACGCACATGTCCTTCTGGAGAAAGCTCCGCGCGAATCCCCAGGGATTCAGGATAAAGAACTTTCGGGTGGCCGGAGAGAGAGCCAAGCTCAGGCTTTTCACCAAGCGGGATTTCCTTGGGCTTTTTCCTGGAATGAAACTTGTGAAGTTTGATTCCCTTTACAGGATTGTGAAGCCGAGGTGGAACAATTTTTCGGATTTCTCATTCTGGGAGAAAATTCTTCTGAGGGTGGAGAGGCTCTTACCGAAGGATTATGGATGCATGTATTTCG
>DATEYJ010000044.1:0-13848 GCA_035256265.1 archaeon | reverse complement strand
GCGGAAAGCCTCCCTGAACACAGCCGATTTGTCAGGGGCGAGGTTTATCACGCAGTTGCTGATTATCACGTCCACGGAGCCGTCCTCCACGGGAAGCCGCTCTATGTCACCCAGCCGGAAATCCACGTTCCTGAAACCATGTTTCTTGGCATAGGATTTTGCCTTGGCCACCATCTGCTCGGTCATGTCCACGCCTATCACTCTTCCGTTCGGGCCGGTCTTCCTCGCGGCCAGGAAGCAGTCTATGCCCGCTCCTGAGCCCAGGTCCAGGATGGTGTCCCCGGGTTTTATGGAGGCCATCGCGACCGGGTTGCCGCAGCCAAGCCCCAGGTTGGCCTCGGGGACGAGGTTCAGCTCGGATTCCGAATAACCAAGCATCCTGGAAATCTGTCCGCTGTCCATTCCGCCGCCGCAGGAGCAGCAGGATTTTCCCGAGGCTATGCCCGCATACTTCTCCTTCACGATTTTCTTTACCTGGGAATCCTTCATGTTTACACCTTCTGCACGTACCCCGGAGAGGGCTCGAACAGCATGCCTTCCCTCTTGAGCTTCTCTATTATCTCGTCCACGTCCTCTATGCCTTCCTTCTTCGCGGCCTGGCGGATCTCCTCCATGTGAATCTCTTTTTTGACCGACGAGATGTCGTTTATTATGTCCATGACTATGCGGATTTTTCCCCTTTCGCTGGACGAAGTGGCGCCCTCTGCCCTGTCCACGTCTATCTGGCCTGTTTCCGGGTCGAAACCGAGCTGGCGGAGGGAGAAGCGCATGAGCTTGATAGCGCGCTGGGCGTCCTCCTTCCTGACTATGGGGCTGAGCTGCATCTTGGCGGAGGCCTCTGAGATGCGCATGAGCGCCTCGAACTGCCTGAGGGTTATGGGTATTGCCTGCGTGGTGCCTTCCGCTTTCTTCCTGGTCTTTATGTAGAAGTTCTTGAGTATCTTCTCAGACTCTTCCGTAAGCTCTGGCTTGCAGTGCTCCTTTGCATAGGCTATGTATTTGCGTATGAATTTCGAGCTGAGCTTGGGTATCGTTGCCTCATAGTCATCGTGCCTGGATTTCAGGATGTGGTCCACCAGAAGCTTGTCCGTCTCGGAGTCGGGGACATCCCTCAGCGCGAACTTCAGGTCGAACCTGCTCAGGAGCGTGTCGGGAATGGTTATCTGCTTGGCTATCGCCATGTATGGATCGAAGCGACTGAACTTGGGGTTGCCTCCGGCAAGGACGGAGGTCTTGGCTGGAAGGGTTGCTATTATGGAAGCCTTTGCTATGGACACGGTCCCCTGCTCAAGGCCTTCGTGCATGGCAACCTGGTCCTCTATGCTCATCTTCTCGAACTCGTCTATGGATAGGAGTCCCTTGTTCGCGAGGACGAGCGCGCCTGCCTCCAGCACCCATCCGCCCATGAACTGCTCGTCCTTGGTCACGGTTGCTGTGTTGTGGACTATGAAGTCGTTAGCGACGAAGTTATGCTCGCCCTCGACTGTGAGGTCATAGACCCATTCTTCTTGGACTTCTGTCTTTGAGACAATCTCATCCCAGAAGATGTCAGATTGGGAGAGCTTCTTCAGATATTCGAAATATTCATGGTTCTGTTTTTCGCCCAGGAGCGAGATGAATTTCAGGAGGCTCTGCCTTGAGAAGTCCCTTCTTCCATGCTCGTATTCTTTCAGGAAATAAAGCCCGTTGCGGTTCTTTATGGGTATCTTAAGGGATTTGCGGACCGAATTCAACCTTTCGCCTATCCCCGGTATCACATCTATGTTCGTGTTGGATTTTGACTCCCTTGAAAGGACACTGTCAAGCTTCTTCCCTTTCTCGAAGGTGAATCCTATGTGCTCCCTGAACACTCCGAGGTTCTCCCGCCCCCTGATTATGATCTCGTATTTGAGATGCTTGCCGACGAAGCCTTTCCTGCTGGGTTGCCTCTCCCTGATTTTTGAGATTATCCCGAACCTGAGGAGGGAAGTCTGGATGTGCTGCGCTAGGGTCTTGCTTATAGTCGTGTACTCTATGTAGCTGCCATTGCCCTTGCTTACGACGCAGCCATCGCAGTCGAATATGCCGGAAAGGAATTCAGAGACAAGCTGGTTGGACAGCAGGATTTCCTTTGGTATCGCTATCTTGCCGGCTTTCCTTCCCCTCGGCATTCCCAGGGACTCTACCTTGTCGCAGAGGTCCTTTGAAGCCAGCCTGACGCATGCAACCCTGTCCTTCTGGTAATATTTCCTTGTCTTGTAGCCAAGGCTTTTGCATATTCCCGAGAAGCTGTCCAGGTAATTCTCGCTCCCGTTGTGGAAGCGTATTTCCCTCTCTCCTATGTCGCCGTCCCCTGCCACCATTCCAAGGAACCTTGCGAACTCGGGTTGCATCTCAGTGGAAAGGTGGTTGATAGGAAGGTATCTGGCAAGGGCAATATGCTCCCCGGGCTCTATCTCATTTGCCTGCTTCCAGGCGACTTCCCCATTACTTATGACCATGACAGGATTCTCCTGTGTGAGCTTTATCTCCCTTCCTGTCCTCGTCCTGAGCTTGACAAGGCTCCCCGTTGGCTTGAGCTTGAAGAACTTGCTCGCCCTCATCTTCTTCATCTTGAGCGTCCTGGTATCAAGGCTTACTGTCTCAAAATCTCCTTTATCCCCAACGAATCCCTGGCTTATCTTCTCTGAACCTTTCTTCAGAGCCTCCTCCACAATGTCCCCTATCTTCCTTATCTCCCCGTGAGCGGACTGCACGAGCGTGTCATAGGACATGCATAATCCCGCCCCGGTTGCTCCTTTTCCAGAAACATATTTCCCGCGCGGGACTATCTCAGGGACGAGCTTCAGCAGCTGGGATTTTCCGCTAGCTGGGTCTCCTATGAGGAGGATGTGCATGTCCCCCCTGAAGTGAACACCGTCTTTAAGGGTTCTCGGAACGCCTCCGAAAAGCTGCATGATTATGGACTCCTTCACCTCTCTCAGGCCATAGAGGGAGGGCGCGAGCGAGTCCACGAACAGCTCGTAAATATTATCCTGGCTTGCCAGCTTCCTTATCTCCTGCTCGTCTTCCTTCGTTATTTCCATCTTTACCCAGTCCGATTCCGTGGGCTGCACTTGGTTGGCATCAAGGTAGAAGTCCAGCTTGACGGAATACGGCTTCCCTTTCGGGACCTCCCTGAGGATTCCCGTTATCCTGAGCCTGTTGCCCGGGTCGCTCATGCGCCTGCCTTCAGAAGAGACGAGATCTTCGGACATGAATATGTTCACCTGGGAGGGCCTGTCCCCCTCCGTGAGCTCGAAGGGCTCCTCTATGGTGAGCCAGCGCGTATCGATTTTCTCGCTCTCTATCTGCTTGAAGTCCCTCTTCCCGCATGAGCACTGCCATGGCCTGGATATGAATGCCCCCCTCCTGGGCTGCCTTATTATGTCCCCGCAGTCCTCGCACTGCCAGAAGGTGGCCATTATCTCGGGCCTTATCTCGGAGGCCCTTCTCACTGTCCCTTCCACCATCACGAACTTGTTCAGGTGCTTGGAGCGCAGGTCCCTTATGTTGGTGAGCCCGGGAAGGTTCAGGAACCTGACCTTCATCTTGAGGTCCGCGTATATCTGGTTCACAGCCTCCTCGGCTATCTCCAGTATTTTGTCAGGCTCCTGCAGGAGCATGTCCCCCATCTCGGGGTTGAACTTGTCCAGGACAGAGAAGTCCATCTCCAGCGCCCTGTTCCGTTCCGCTGCCTTGGCAAGCGCCTTCTGGTACTTCTTCTCGAGGAGCATGCGGAATTTCGTGACCAGCTCCTGCTTCCTTCCCTCTGCCATCTCCTCTTTCGTGGTAGCCATGACCATAACGATCCTCGAATGAAGGCGTCTGCAGACACCTTCCGTCCATAATCCGGCAAAGATAATATGCTTAAAGGGTTTTTAAGGGTTGCTGGAATAAGGCCGTCAGGCAGTTTATCGATAGTCTTATAAAACTTGGTTTTACATTCTGGTTTATGTCATACGAAAGTTTCATGAGCGATTTGAGCAAACTTGTCCCTGAACACTGGGGAAATGGAAAGTTCAGAGACAAAAAAACGGGCGCTGTTTACAAGAACGGACGCCTGACCTGTCATGAAGTGGATAAGGTACAGTTTTTCTCTGAAGATATGAAAGGAATTTCAAGTTTCCCCTTTGAATATTTGGGAAATCTGGAACGGATTGAATAAAGCGTCAGCACTTCCCGCTGAAGGGTTTTTAAGGCTTGGATGTACCCAGGACGTCTCCCAAAGAATTAGTGCTCCCCATTCAAAATCCTGTTGTAGTCGTCCATGCATCCTATGTCAAGCCAGAAATCCGAGAAGCAGAAGCCGTATACCTTCTCCCCGGACTGCAGGAGCCTGGGTATCACATGGTCCGTGAGGTTCACCGCCCCCTTCTGGTGCGGGATGAACCTGAAGATTTCAGGCTCGAGGAGGAATATCATGGTCCCCGCGTTGTGCTTGAAAACGGGTTTTTCGAGGAACCTGCTGACCGTGCAGTCCTTGTTAAGCTCATATATTCCCCACTTGGTCTTCTCCTCGAACTCGAAAACAGCTGCCGTGGCTATGCCTTTGTTCTCCCTGTGGAACTTTATGAACTCATCCAGCTTCAGTGTGGTGAGGTTGTCACCTCCCAGGACTAGAAAAGTCTCAGTCAGATTGTCCCTGAACGGGAGCAGGCAGCCTGCTGTCCCGAGGGGCTCCTTCTCCTCGAAATACTCTATGCGCACCCCGAACTCCTTCCCGTCCCCGAAGTAGTTCTTGATCTGGTAGCCAAGGTGGCTTATGGTTATGATTATGTCAGTTATCCCGTATTTCTTGAGGTAGAGGATTATGTGCTCCAGGATGGGCCTCTCCTTGAACGGCAGGAGCGGCTTGGGGACCACGTAGGTGAAGGGCCTGAGCCTCGTCCCTTTCCCGCCCGCGAGTATTACTGCTTTCATAGGATTCGCTTAATTATTTCCAAGGAGGCTTATATGTTTTAGTTCTGGTGCGTAAAAGCGCTCTTTCCCAATAGGGAAATGGGCCATAAAGCTTTATAAACCATAAATTCCATTCCCCTATACCAACTATATAATGGAGGTAATAAACATGGAAATGAGAGACAGAGACGATGGAGTCAAATTCGACACTGTCCAGGCGCACGAAGTGAAGTTCGGGAAGAACAACTTCATCGAGGTCGCAAGGAAGAAGGCAATCGTCGCCGATGGCGAGAACGAGTTCATTGCGATTTCGAGAGGCTTCTTCCTGCCTGACGGCACGAAGAGATTCAAGAAATCCATCGCAATACCGGACGACAAGGAAATCAGGGAATTCATCGCAAAGCACGTAAAAGATATCTAATGCGGGGAATGGCCTGATTGGACCGTAGAATCAATTGAAATAACGGAATGATGAGGGATTCGCACAGAACACCGGAATTTCCGATATTTTATTCTTTGGATTGGTTTTGTTAGAGGGCGTTTTATTGGATAACGAGGGGTTTAAATTTCTTTTTATGAACATTTTCTCGTGGAATTATGACAAAGCTTGAAAGAATGAAGCTTCCAAAATATAAAATGGAAAGAACGGAAACCGGATTCTACGGTATTAAATTGGATGATAAATATATTTTTGATCATTTCTTTTCCGAATCTTTTGCTAAAGAGGTAGTAAAAGCGCTAAAGAGGGAATATAGAAGAGGGTTCAGGGATAGTAAAACATTGAGAGAGTTAGAGCATGAATCTGATCTTTGATAGCTCTACCCAACCCTCGCCTGCATGAAGGCCCTGCCTATGAGCTCCGCATCGAAGCCTGCTGTCAGGAGGTCCCTCTCTATCTTCTCTCTCGTGTCACCCCTGTGCATGCTCTCTCCTATCTGCTCCACGATTATCTCCAGGTCGTGCATGTCCGGATCCATCCTGGGAAGCGGCTTCCTTACAACAGTACTTTCCCTCAGCTTCGTGAAGATGGTGCTTTCAGGAGGCTCTCCTCCCCTCACCGGGGGTAAGGGGGGCAAAGGCAGCGCAAGCTGGGCAGAAGGATCCGGGTATGGTCTGGGTGCCTGGGCAGGCTGGAGCTCCTGGCGCGGCTGGCCTGCTCTTGGGAGAAGCATAAGGTCCACATCCTCATCAAGGTCCCTTGCGATTCCGATTGGCTCAGGAGACTTGGGGCGCGGGCTGTAAGTGGCGGGCTTTGGCCTGGGCCTTGGCATCATGTCCATGGTATTCTGCATTCCCATGTCATGCTCTATCACCCTCATCCTGGATTCAGTATATCTCATGCCCTGCATGAAGTATTCTGTGAGCTTCTGCGCATCCCCGCTGAGCTGCATGAGCTTGTCGCTTATCCCCGTTATCCTGGCGTCCACGGAATCCATCCTCTCCGTCACGCCTTTTGAGGCTTCCGGGAGCGAAGTGGCCGCTGCCCTGAAGGTTCTCATGGTTTCCAGGGACTTCTCCAGGCCTGCTATCCTTTCTATAACAGCCTTTATTTCCCTTGTGCCGGCGCCAGGCTTTTCTCCCTTTCTTTCCGATAGCTTCGCCTCCATCTCCGCCATCCTCTCCTCAAGCCCTGCTGAATCCTTCCCTGGCCTGGAGGTGGCCTGCCTTATCTTCATGTCCGCAAGCTCTTTCTTTATGGTGCCCATCCTTTCAGCGAATATCTCCAAGACCCTCTCCAGCTTGTCGAGCTTGACATTCACCCCGGCCGCGCTCTTCTCAAAGTCCCCGGACCTGCTCACGAAATTCTTGATAATCTTCACGTCGCTGTCCGAGAGGGGGCCCATGTAGGCATTCTTGGCATCTTCCCTCGTCTCCGCCAGGCTCTCGCCCACCTTCATGAGGTCCCTGGCTATCCTCGTGACTGACTTGTCCGTCTCCCTGACGGAGGTCCTGAGATCCCTTATCTCATCCTCAGGAACGGGCTTTATCATGTGATGCTTGTGCTTGGGAGGCATTGCCTCGGGCTTTCTCCTTTTCCCTGCCTTGGGCTTCTTCCCGGAGGGAATCTTCTTCACAATCTTCTTTATCTCCTCTTCTTGGCTGGAAGGCGGCCTCGCCGCCTTCATTCTCTTTTTGTGCTTCCTTTCCGGGAGCTTCCCTGTTTTTGCCTTGACTGCTTCTATGTCCTTCTTCATGCTGGTTACGGTTTTCTTGATATCTTTTATTTCACTTTCCCCCGTCTTTGTCTGCACAGGTTTGGCAATCCTGGCAGGGATTGGCGCGGCTTTTTCAGCCTTCACCGCGGCAGGCTTCTTTGGAGCTATGGCGAGTTTTGGGGCCTGCCTTGAAGAAGAAGGTTGCTCACGGCCTCCTACTGAGAACTCTTTGCCTTCCTTCCTGTCAAAGATGGAGATGTTAACTATCGGGACAGTCTTCGTTGTCTGGAATGTGGCTTTTGACGCTTTCTTTCTAACATACGCCTTGGGCTTTCCAATCTTGGGAGCGGATTTTCTCATCTCCCTTTTCATTGAGGAGACCTCCTTCCTGATCTCCCTCAGCTCTTCCTTGGTGACTGGTTTGTCCAGGAGGCGCATGACAGCTCTCTCCTGTTTTTTGGAAAAAGATGGCCTGAAGGCGTCTTGTGACGCCTTCTTTCCAACACTTGGCTTGATGTCCGCGCCTGAGACAGAAACAGTGACATCTGGGATTGAAGGCGATGGGATTCGCCTTGCAGCCATCGCCTTCTCGCGCGATTCAGGCTTGATTTCCACGGAAACCTTTTCTTTGGGAGCCTCCTTCGGAGGCGAAACAGGCTTGGGAGGCTTTGCGGGAGCAGGCCTCGGGGCTGGAGGAAGCGCCTGCGACTTTGGCGGTGCGGGAGGCGCTGACATGTTTTTGCCGGCGTCGGCTACCTTCTTCTTTTTGCTGAATATCTGCATCGAATTCCCTTCCTCCTTATATTTTTGTTTTACCTCTTAATATTTGGAATACACACATTCGCTTTCAAATTCTTTATATTATTGGAACGTGAATCTATGCTTATGAAGGACATAATCCTGAAATACGCCCTGCAGAACGCGGTTTTCTATAACGGGAAGGCGAACCCCGGCGCTGTCCTGGGAAAGGTGATGGCACAAGAACCTGCTCTCAGGAAAAAGGCCCCGGAAGTGAGAAAGGAGATAGAGCAGGCCGTGAAGGAAGTGAATTCCCTGGGCCTGGAGGAGCAGAAGAGGAGGCTTGAGAGCCTGGCTCCTGAGCTTCTGGAAAGACAGGAAAAAAGGCAGGAGGAGCTTCCCGAGCTTCCGGAAGCCAAGGAAGGGAAGGTGGTCACGCGCTTCGCCCCCGCACCGTCAGGGGCTTTGAACATCTCTCATGCGCTCAGGGCTGTCATGATAAACTACCTGTACGCGAAAAAGTACAGGGGGAAGTTCGTGGTCAGGTTCGAGGACACGGACGCCTCCAAGGTCGCGAAAGAGTATTTCGGGATGATAAGGCAGGACCTGGCAAGCATGGGCGTGAAGCCTGACCTCTTCGTCACGCAGTCCGAGAGGATGGAGAGCTATTACAAATACGCGCAGAGGCTCATAAGTAAAGGCAAGATTTTCGCATGTTTCTGCCCTGCTGAGAGATTCAGGTCTCTCTCCAAGGAGAAGAAACCCTGCCCGGACCAGAAGGCCAGGCCTGAAAAGAATCTCAAGGCATGGAAGGATGCCCTGGCAGGAAAATACAGGGAAGGTGACCTGGTCTTCCGCTTCAGGACTTCCATGAGGGAGCCGAATCCTGCCATGAGGAACCCTGCCATGCTGCGTCTCTCTGACAAGCCCCACCCCCTGCAAGGGACAAGATACAAGGTGTGGCCGCTCTACAACTACGCGAACGTGATAGACGACCACGAGCTCGGGGTCACGCACGTGTTCAGGGGGAAGGAGCACGAGCACAACACGGCCATCCAGAAGAAGGTGTATGAGGCCCTTGGATGGAAGCCGCCTGTTGTCCTGAACTTCGGCATGATATACCTTCCCGGGGAGAAGCTCCACAAGAGGCACATCCGTGAGCTCATAAGTGAGGGCCAGCTTTCCGGGTGGGATGACCCCAGCCTTCCTACAATAAGGGCGCTCGTGAGGAGGGGCTTCCTTCCGGAGATGTTCAGGCAGCTCGCGATAAACACAGGTCTCTCGAAGAACGACATCCGGGTGGGATGGGAGAACGTGGAAGGCACGAACAAGAAATTCATAGACCCCATGGCCAACAGGTACATGGCTGTCACAGAGCCTGTGAGAATCTCTGTCAGGTCCGCGCCTGATATAAGGGAGGCGGAGGAGAGCCTACACCCGGATTTCCCGGAGAGGGGGAAAAAGAGAATCCCTGTAAGCCTGGAGAGCATTTACATTTCCGGGGAGGATTTCAAGGCCTTGCAAGGGAAGGAGTTCCGGCTCAAGGGGCTGGGGAACATACACCTCAAGGGGAAGGAAGGATACTACACGGGCAATTCCATAGTCCGGGAGATGCAGAAGGTGCAGTGGGTCTCGGAGCCTCACGTTTCCATAAAAATTGTCACCCCAGAAAAAGCAATAGGGGGAATTGGGGAGCCGGACATGGGCAAGCTCAAGCCCGGCACACTGGTCCAGATGGAGAGGGTCGGGTTCGGGAGGGTGGACTCCGTCTCAAAGGAAGGGGTCACTGTTTATTTCGCGCACAAATAAAAGCATCCGTGAACAAATAATATTATTTCTTCGGTATTTTATCGCGGTTGGGAGGAATGTGGCTGGAAGATGGATTTGAGCCTGAAGGCGTCACAGCGATTGAAGGTGTCAGCGGACACCTTCCGTCTAAATGACGCCTTCTCTCTTTAATCATCTTCGGCAAATCAGATTGTAAGGTGGGGTTATTGGTATACTTCAGCCAGATTAAGGGGAGGCCTGTCTATGACTCAGAAGGGAAGAATATAGGCAGCATTGTCGACCTTGTTTTCGTGGACGGGGAGAAGTACGCGGAAATCTCGCATCTTGTCTATTTCTCGAGGAAGTACAGGAAGAAGGTGCCCTGGAGGTTCGTGAAGGAGATAAAGGACAATCCCGGGACAGCCACGCTTGACGCGGATATCTACCTGAACGTGCCCGAGGCCGAGCTCAACCCCACGTTTGAAGGCGAGAGGGAGTTCCTGGTGAGCAGGCTTGTGGACAAGCAGATAATAGACGTGGACGGATTGAAAGTGGTGAGGGTGAACGATGTCCTGCTGGGGAAGATAACGGACATGTTCTGCATAGTGGCCGTATGCGTTGGGGCCAAGAGCTTCATACGCTCCCTGGCGGGAGAGAGGCTGGGGGAGCTTGTGGGTTCCAAGATAAGCGAGCATATAATTACCTGGGAGTTCGTGGAGTCCCTGGACCCGGACATCCAGAAGCTGCACATAAGGCTCAAGAGGAGCAAGATAGCGGACCTCCACCCGGCGGACATAGCGGACCTCATGGAGGACCTCACGTACAAGGAGAGGGAGCTTATCTTCAACGCCCTGGACAAGGAGACGGCTGCAAAGACCATGATAGAGTCCGAGCCCGAGGTCCAGAAGGACTTCCTCAAGGCCATGAAGCTGAACAACATACTCGAGATACTGGAGAACATACCTCCGAACCATGCAGCCGACATAATAAGCGTGATGCCTGAGCACCTCAGGAACGAGATATTCAGGCACATGAACAGGGATGTCGCCAGGAAGGTAAGGGAGATTCTGGGATACCCGGACATGTCCGTAGGTTCAATAATGCATACAGAATTCGTGGCTGTTCCCGGAGATTACACCGCGCAGAAAGCGATAGAGTTCCTTAGAAAGACCAAGCCTGCCTCAGACAAGATGTACAGGATTTATGTAGTGGATAAGGAGCATAAGCTTCTGGGATTCCTGCCTCTCGGGACGCTTGTGACTGCCCCTGCAAAGGAGAGAATAGAATCCCTCATGAAGACAAAAATAATAAAGCTGCATACCAAGACGTCCAAGCAGGATGCAGCGAACGCGCTTTCCAAGTATAACCTGTTCGTGCTTCCTGTGGTTGACGAGAGTAACGTGCTCAAGGGCGTGGTCAAAGCAGATGATGTGATATCAGAGGTCATGCCGAAGGCGTGGAAGAAGAGGAGATATTTCGCTCCGAGGACAAGGAGGTTCAACGGCTTCCAAAGAAAGAGGGTGGTGGGGTGAGAAGACCCAAACTGAACAGGGGCAGGCTTTTTCTTTTTCTTGCTGTTCTCGGCCCTGGGCTGATAACGGCGAATGTGGACAATGACGCCGGAGGCATAACCACTTACTCCGTGGCTGGCGCGCAGTTCGGATATTCCATCCTCTGGACCCTCATACCAATAACTTTTCTGCTTGTGCTTGTCCAGGAGATGTGCGCGAGGATGGGAGCCGTGACAGGCAAGGGGCTTGCGGACCTGATAAGGGAAAACTTCGGGATAAAAATCACGTTCATGATAATGATCGGATTGCTTATAGCGAACTTCGCCACCACGGTCTCCGAGTTCGCGGGCATCGCGGCCGCGGGAGAGATTTTCGGGCTGAGCAGGTACATCCTCGTTCCAGCATGCGCGCTGGCCGTGCTTGCGCTCACACTGAAGTTCAACTACAAGAAGCTTGAGAAGATTTTCCTGCTCATGATTCTCTTCTATATTTCATATATAGTATCAGGGGTGCTCGCGCACCCGGACTGGACGAATGTGGCAAGCCAGTTCGTCACCCCCACGTTCCAGTTCTCTTCCATCTACCTGATCGTGCTCGTGGGGGTGATAGGCACCACGATCGCTCCCTGGATGCAGTTCTATCTGCAGTCCTCAATAGTGGAGAAGGGGGTAAGGGCAAAGGATTACAAGTATTCGAAAATCGAAGTGATACTGGGCTGCATAATGACTGATGTCGTGAGCTTTTTCATAATCGTCTCGTGCGCGGCCACGCTTTTCCTGAACGGGATAGCGATAAACTCCGCTGCGGACGCCGCAATAGCGCTTGAGCCGCTCGCAGGCATTCTGGCAAAGGAGCTCTTTGCGATAGGGCTCTTCGGGGCAGGGCTTTTCGGTGCCTTCATCCTCCCCATTGCCACTGCCTTTTACGTGTGCGAGGCGTTCGGCTGGGAGTCCGGGGTGAACAAGAAGCTTGGGGAGGCCAAGCAGTTCTACATAATAATAGGAGCCATTATCGCGCTCTCCATAGGCATAATCCTGCTCCCCGACATGCCGCTAATAAACATAATGCTGCTCTCCCAGGTCGTGAACGGCGTTGTCCTTCCCATAATCCTGGTGGCGATGCTGTTCATAATAAATAACGAGAGGATAATGGGTGAGTACGTGAACTCCAGGTTCTATAATATCGCGTGCTGGATATCCACGGTAGTCCTGATAGCCATCTCCGCAGTCATGGTGCTCACCACATTCTGGCCGGGGCTTTTGGGGTAGGTCTTATCCAGCTTCCTTTATGAGAATCTGCAGAATCTCCTTCCCGCACCTTTCCCAGAAATCCAGTATTTCCTGGGCCTGGTAGGCCAATACCCTGAATCCCCTGTAATTCGCATCGTGCCTTATCTTCTTGAACCTCACAAGGAAGTTCAGCCTGAACCTCTCCCTTATATCCATTTCCTTGAGAATGTCTATGCTGGTTTCATGATACTTAGGCTCGTATCCAAGCAGCCACCATTTCGCGTCTCCAAGCTGCCTTACTGACTCATACATCTCCCTGAAAACCACTGTGGCGCTGTCCTCCGTGAGGGGTATGGCTTTCGTGACCTTCACGTTAATCCCTATGGATTCAAGAAGAGACTTTATCTTCTCCTTGTCCGGACTTCTCGGCCTCAACTCTCCCATCCTTACCATATTCTGTATGGTCTCTTCGTTCATGGCCTTACCTCCAAGAAGCCTGAAAGGACTATGCCGTTGGCTATGTTGTTGAAGAGGTTTATGTCAATGCTTTTCCTGTTAAACTGATGAATTTGAATCTTTCTTGCGATTGTTTCCTCGAGCGCTCTCAATCCAATCATCCTGCCTGTTAAATATTCCTTCATATCATCAACTTCTATTGCAATATCAATATCAGAAGTGGATATGTCCTCCCCTCTTCTGAAGCTGCCAAAAAGAATGATAGCTTTGGGATTCTTGTAATAATCGCTAAGATACTCTACCAGACCGCTGCTAAAAATAAAACCAAGATTAAATACTATTTTATTTTTTACGAAATTCCAATTGCCTTGATTCACCCTTATTCTCCATATTTTTGACAGTTTTTCTATCCTAATAATGTTGTTTTTATAAAGTTCATCTAGAATTGTTCCTATGTTTGCCTTGGCAACTCCTGCTTCTTTGGCCAGGTCACTTAGGCTGAATTCTCTTTCAGGATACCGGAATAACACCTCAAGTACCTTTTGTTTTCCGGTTTCAATATATAACGATTGTTCTTTTTTGAAACTATATGGTTTCTTCATATAACATATGTTATATTTTGAAACTATATAAGGATTTCGGTTATGAGAAAATGAGGCTAAACAACCCTCTTCCCGAAATAGCTTTTCAGGAACTCCGCGAGGCCGGGGTTCCCTTTCGCGAACTTTAGTATGTCCTGTGGTTTTAGTATCTCGAATTTTCCGGCTATGGACTTCGCAGGGGATGAGGCTATGCCCTTGGCCTTCAGTCCTTTCTCTGAGTCCTTCAGGCTGTCTTTCAGCTTCTCCTCGGCCTGCATGAACTTCCTGGATATTTCAGCCACCCAGTTCTGGCCCTCCACCCATATCCTCCCGGTCTTCTGGTATTTGGTTATGAACTCATCGGAATGCTGCTTGGAGAAGACGAAGGGTCCTATCAGCTTGCGGATTCTCGGGAGGCTCCAGACCTCCATCTCGAAAAGCAGGATGCAGGACTTCTGGTCTGCCCATGAGTCCCTGCCCATGACTATGA
>DATEYJ010000043.1:0-7749 GCA_035256265.1 archaeon | reverse complement strand
TGGAATCTTGCTGAGGCTGGGCTGCAGCTTGCTGCTGGGCAGCCTCAGGCTGCGGGACATCCTTCTTCTCTGCCTGGCTCTCTGGAGCTTCTGCCATATTTATTCACTCGCCTCTTGAGGGACCGGGGTTATAGCGGCCTTCTCCCTCTTGTATTCGTAAAGCGTGATTCTCCTTTCATGCTCCACAGGGACAAGGTATGAAGGGAACTTTGTCCTCCTTCCAGCCACCGAAACGTGGCCGTGGACTATGAACTGCCTCGCCTGGCGGGGTGTCTTCGCGAGGCCCTTTCTGAAGACAAGCGTCTGCAGCCTCCTGTCAAGGATGCTCATTATGTTCAGGGCAAGGATGTCGTCAAGCGTGCTCTCCTTCTTGGTGAGCAGGCCGATGCTCGCCATCTTCTCTATGAGAATTTTTTCCTTCTCCTTGTCCTTCTCCGCGATGAGCTTCCTGGCCCTTTCCCTGTAGCCCCTCAGTATCTCCTGAGCGATCAGCATCTCCTTCTTCCTCCTGAGCCCGTACTCGTTAAGGAGCTTCCTCTCATCCCTGATCTTCACGATGCCCCAGGGGCTCCTGGGCTTCTTGAATTTCTTTCTTATCCTTCTCATGCTTCGACCTTTGATATTGTTGAACGAAGGCGTCTCTTGACGCCTTCAATCTAATTATCACTTCTTGGCCGCGGCCGGGACTTCCTTCTTCTTCCTCACGCCCACGCTGGACCCTTTCCTGAACGAGGAGCGGGTGCGCTGGCCCCTCACGGGCTGGCCCTGGATGTGCCTCACTCCCCTGTAGCACTTCATCTTCTTGAGCTCGTTTATATCCATCTTGTGGGCGAAATCAAGCTGCGAGGCCGAGAGATGCCTGTCCCTGCCTGTCAGAGGCTCTTTTCTCCGGTTGAACATCCATTGGGGGACGCCCACGCTTTCCGGATTGAGTATTGCCTCCTCCAGCGTCTTCATCTCCGTTTCAGAAAGCTGTCCTAGCTTCTTTCCGAGCAGCCCGCACTGCTTTGTTATAGCGTTGCTGAGCATGAATGAGAGGCCATCTATCCTTCTTATGGCCTCGCTCACGTTCTTGTTCCCGTCAAGGTTGGTCTCGACGAATCTTATTATCTGCGTCTCCCTTCTCGGGGGTTCGGACTTTGCTTGCTTCGGAGCCTCGGCTGGCTTTGCATGCTTCTCTGTGCGCTTCTCTGGATTCTTTGCCTGTTCTGCCATATTATCACGCTTGGGTCGCATAGTATCCCGAAGAAAAAGATTCCCTCGGGGGTAATCGTCCGTTAAGAAGGACGGCCTCGTATCATTACCGGATTAAATGGTTACTGATGCGATAAGCCGTCAATCTAACATGACTAGCCCAGATTTGCTGTTGAACGATTACATAAGTATAAACAGCAGGGTATTTAAGCGTTATTCGGCCTGGAGCCTTGAGGAAACCACCTTCTCGTATTCCATGGAGGCCCTCGCATATTCCTCGATGATCTGGTTATATGTCCTAGCAGTCTCCGCCTCCCTAGGGCTTATGTCGGAGTCGTTCCTTTTCACGTAATCCCTCAGCCTTGCCACGAACCAAGAGCACAAGGCCACCTCGAATTCCGCGATTTTTTTCAGCACAGCAGAATCCCTCCTTTCCTTCCATATGCTTAGCAGCAGTTCGTCTATGTCGGCATTCGAGCCGTTCCTGTAATTCTTTATCTGGCTGTTGGTCATGAGCATCTTCGTGAAAATCTCCCCTTTCGACTCCCTAGTCTTTATTATGAAGACTTTCGCTTTCTCCATGGCCCTGTAGTCATACACCTCGAAAAGCGTGCTTACTGCATTGAACCTTATCATGAGGTACCAGATGACCGCAAGGAAGAAGACGAAGTAGTTCACCTGAAGTATGGAAGCTATCAGGGCTTCTTCATTGAAGGCGTTTAAATACCAGAGGCCGAAGGTCATCCCTCCCACGAAAAGCGTAAGGATAACATGGGAGGCCGCGAACCCCATGGAATTGATCACTACGATTTCCCGCATCCTCTTCTGCATGTACCAGCTCAGGTACCAGGCGAATGAGGACTGGCCCACGTAAAGGAGGATGAATATAATCGAGTATACCGTGGAGAAGCCGAAAATCATGGAGCACATGAAGCTGAAGATACCTAAGGAGAAGTAATAGTAATGGATGGTCTCCAGGTACTCAGGCCTTATGTAGAAGCCCATGTTTAGAATTTGGGTTCTTGATTATTAAGAGGTTCTGCTCTTCAGGGATGTCATCTCCTCCAGAAGCCTCCCCTTGAACTTCTCCCAGTCAGAGACTATCGCTCCCGCGGCCTTCTTGTGCCCGCCTCCCGTCCCTATGCCCTGCACGCACCTCTTGGCGAGCTGGCCTACATTAACTTCCCCGGACTGGTTCCTGAAGGAGAGCTTCCACTCGCTCCCGGACCTCTTCCTTATTACCACGACCTTGCCGGGATACTTCTCCGCGAAGTAAGTTGAGACTGCAGATGTCAGGCTCATCTTTGTCCTTATTGTGTAAATATTAAGCCCCAGCTTGGGGTGAAGCTCCGCGTTCCTGTAGGCGTCCTTTATGACCCTCCTTATCTCCCCCCTCACTCTCTGGTGCCAGGCCTTGAGCCGCTTGGACTCAAGGAATTTCCTGTAGTCCCTTGACTCGAGGAGGATTTTCAGGACATTTTCCGCTCCCTCAGAGCCTTTTATGGTCACTGCAGAGCAGATGAGCTCAGAGGCGTATCCGAGCTTGGACCTCATGGGGTCCTTCCCCAGGGAGCCGGGGTAGGCCTTCTCGCAGGATTCCAGGATGTCCCTGCAGTCCTTCAGGTCGTAATCCCCTATTATCCCTATCACAGCGATCCACACCAGCCCGGAAACATCCTTCCCGAGGCTTCCCATCAGCTTGTAAGCCACATAGCTCGTGGCAAGGTAAGAATCCTCAAAGAATCTTGGGTTCACGTGCACTATCCTTTCCGAGTTCATGTCCCTCTCGTGGATGTGATGGTCTATCACTATCATCCTCATGTCCGGGAGCTTCTCCATGATATCCTTCAGCTTCTCCCATTCCTGGTCCACAGGAAGGTCCATGAAGACCATGAGGTCTGGCTTCTTCTCGGCCAGCTCCTTCACGAAATCCTTCTCTATCCTGGGTCCCTGCCTTGCCGCCCTCTCGAACTCCGGGAAGAACTTGAGAAGCAGAGCCGCCGAGCATATCCCGTCCGCATCCCTGTGGTAGAACAGCAGCCTCTTCCCTGGAGTGTTCAGGAATTCTTCCAGCCTTCTCAGCTCCTTCTGGTCCTTGATTATCATATGCTCCATAGCATTCGCCCGAATATGTTATTAAATTACTATATAATAATTGAGCATGGACCTGAGCGAAGGAAGGGCTGCAGTGGAGCTGGCGCGGAAGAGCGCAGAGAGCTTCCTGTCAGGAAAGAAACTTCCAGACCAGAATCTCCCTGGAATTTTTTATGAGAACCGCGGGGCTTTCGTGACTTTGCATAGCTACCCGGACAAGGAGCTGCGCGGATGCATAGGCTATCCCGAGCCCGTTCTCCCTCTCCGCAAAGCCCTTGAGGAATGCGCAATCCACGTATGCCAGGACCCGAGATTTCCTCCTGTGCAGAAATCCGAGCTTTCCAAGATTGTGGTGGAGGTTTCCATTCTCACGAAACCTGAGATTATAAGATGCCCAGATTCAAAGGATTACCCAAAAAATATCAAAATCGGTCGGGATGGCCTTATAATCAGGAAGATCTTCAGGAGCGGCCTCCTGCTTCCGCAGGTCGCGACAGAACACAATTTCTCCCCTGAACAGTTTCTTGAACACACCTGCATGAAAGCAGGCCTCTCACCCGATTCCTGGCTGGACAAGGACTGCAAAATATACAAGTTCCAGGCAGAGATTTTCGGGGAGAAGGCGCCGAGCGGAAAGGTGGTTAAAGAATGAAAGAATGCCCCAACAGAACAGAGAACCTGAAGTCCTGTGGCTGTACATATTCCTCCTGCTCGAGAAAAGGCATGTGCTGCGAGTGCATAAGATATCACAGAGCAAAAGGCGAACTTCCGGGCTGCCTGTTCCCAAAAGAGGCGGAGAAGACGTATGACAGGTCGGTGAGGAAGTTTGTGGGGACTATTAAAATATCCTAAACCCGCTTGGCTTTATCCCATCCTCCACTATCACGAACTTCACAGTCCCGCCTTCAGGGACCCAGCGGTGCTTGACTATTGTGGCTTTGCGCTCTGAGGTCTTGTTGGTGCGCTCTAGGTAGACAATGACCTTGGACCAGTATTTTATCATGTCCCCGCCCACTATCTCGTTCGTTCCCGTGTCCCAGTTCTGGAAGGTGTGGGCGGTTATTATAACGGGGATGTTCTTCTCGCGGGAGAGGGTGGAAAGGATTGAGATTTGCTTGGAAAGCTCCCTGTGCGCTTCCAGAGTCTCGGCTTTCGGGTCTGCATATTCAAGCCGATAGAGAGCGACTGCAGAGTCCAGGATTATAAGGTCTGACTTATGCTTTTCCAGGCTGCGGATGAGCTTTCCCTGCTCCTCGAAGGTCTTGGGCTCGAGCAGAGTGATTTTCTGGAGGGCCTGCTCCGGATTCTTCGTGAGTTGCCTGAGCCTTTCCTGGGAGAAGCCGCCTTCCGTGTCTATGTACGTGACGCAGCCCCCGTTCCTTATGCACTCTATCGCGGCGAGGAGGCAGAGGTTGGTCTTGCCTGTCCCCGGGCCTCCATAGAAGTTGGTCACGGTCTGGGGCTCCAGCCTGGATATTATGGAGCTCAGCGGCTCGGGAAGGGGAATATGGCCCGACGATGGCTGGAAGGCGTCCGCAGACGCCTTCAGTCGCGAATCGCCTTCCTTCCCAGGGTTGTCCATAGGGATAATGGGATTTTAGGATTTAAATCAGTCTGCAAATTATTCATAGCGATACTCATGGACATAGGATCACGAATAGAGCTAATCAAGCAGGTGGGAGAGGAAGTAGTCACTGAGGAAGAGCTCATGCAGCTTCTGGAGACAAAGACAAGGCCCATCGCTTATGACGGGTTTGAGCCTTCTGGAATGAACATACATATCGCCCAAGGGCTGCTCAGGGCAATAAACACTAACAAGATGACGCAGGCCGGCGTGCATTTCAAGTTCCTTGTCGCGGACTGGCACGCATGGGCGAACAACAAGATGGGAGGTGACCTTGAGAAGATCCAGACGGTGGGGAAATATTTCGTGGAGGTCTGGAGGTCCGCGGGAATGGATTTGGATAAGGTGGAATTTGTGTGGGCAAGCGAGCATGCAAGGGATGACCATTACTGGAAGAAGGTCATGCAGGTCGCAAGGAATTCCACTGTGAGCAGGATAGTGAGATGCGGCCAGATAATGGGAAGGAAGGAAAGCGAGGTGATGCAATCCTCTCAAATCCTTTATCCATGCATGCAGTGTGCGGACATCTTCCACCTGAAAGCGGACATAACCCAGCTCGGGATGGACCAGAGGAAGGTGAACGTGCTTGCGAGGGAGATAGGACCCAAGATGGGATTCTGGAAGCCTGTGATAGTCTCCCACCACATGCTCATGGGGTTGCTCTCACCCACTTCTTCCTCGGAAAATCTTTCCACCGCGGAGAAAACCATAGAACTGAAGATGAGCAAGTCCATCCCGGACAGCGCGATATTCATGATGGATTCCCCCGAGGAGGTCAAGCGCAAGATAGAGAAGGCATACTGCCCCGCCAAAACGGTTCATGAGAATCCGCTTGCGGATTATATGAAATACATAATCTTCGAGAAGTTCGGGACAGTGAATATAAGGAGGCCTTCCAAGTTCGGTGGGGATATAGAGCTGGAAAATTACAGGGAATTCGCAAGGCTTTATGATGAAGGGAAGATACATCCTGCGGATCTCAAGAGCAACGTATCACGTTACTTGAATGAGCTTTTGGAACCTATAAGGGAAAAACTGCAGAAAAACAAGACCGCACAGAAATTGGAAGAGGAAATAAAGACATTCAAAGTGACAAGATAATTATAATCAAGCGATGAGGTGAATGTAATGGACAAGAAGGAGATACGCATGGGGGAGATCAAGCCCCTGTATTCGGACGCCATCATGGTGAACTACACGACCACGTGGAAGCCGGACAAGAGCGGGAAGAAGGCAGAGAGGAAAGAGCACATGGTCAAGGTGCTTTTCGGGGATTCCACAACGAACGTCCCTGTCGCATATGTGGTGATGAACACGATAAACGCAAGGAACCTCCTGAATGCCATCCAGAACCAGCTCAACTCCATAGAGAAGGATTCCAAGACAAATAAGGTGCCTGAGAAGCCGAAGCCGGTTTCCACCTCAGGAGGGTACATAGGATAGATGCAGGAGGTTTGCTTGAAGTCGGATTTGGTTGGAAGGCGTCTGCTGACGCCTTCAGGCCATGCGCCGGCTTCTTTCCATAATATGAAGGGAAAAATCGATCCTTGGGGAAAGATGGACGTCAAGGATTATGACAAACTCTCCAGGGAATTCGGGATAGAGAAGTTCGAGCCTTTCATAAAGAAGCTTCCCGAGCCTCAGATTTCAATGAGGAGGGCTGTCTTTGGCCAGAGGGATTTCGGCAGGATAGCGGACGCGATTATTCACAGGAAGCCCTATGCCATGATGACAGGCCTGATGCCTTCGGGAAAATTCCATATAGGGCACAGGATGCTCGCGGAGCAGATTATATACTACCAGACCCACGGGGCGCACGTTTACCTGTGCGTTGCTGACATCGAAGCGTATAATATGCGCATGAACTCTCTTCCGGAACTAAGGAAGACTGCAATAGAAGAATATCTGCTGAACTACATAGCCCTTGGATTGAAGCCCAAGAACTGCGATTTCTACTTCCAGTCTGATAGGATAGGTGATGCCAAGAAATCCAATGCGTACTACCGACTGATTGGCACTGTCGCGAAGAGGGTCACAATGAACGAGATGGAAGCCATATATGGGGAGCTCACGCCGGGGAAAATAATGTCTGTCCTTACGCAAGTCGGGGATATCCTCCATCCAGAGCTTGAGGAGTATGGAGGCCCCAAACCCGTGCTGGTTCCTGTTGGAGTGGACCAGGACCCGCACATCCGCCTCACGAGGGACCTTGCGGAAAGGTTCTCCAGAGCGGGAGAGTTCAGATTCACCCTCCCGAGCTCCACCTACCACGAGTTCATGAAAGGCCTCAAGGGAGGCAAGATGTCAAGCAGCGACCCGACCTCGTACATAGCCCTGACGGACACGCCGGAGGAGGCCAAGACCAAGATAATGAAATATGCTTTCTCGGGCGGAAGAGGCTCTGTCCAGGAGCACAGGGAGAAGGGTGGCGTTCCTGAGGTGGATGTCTCCTACCAGATGCTGTACATGATGTTCGAGCCGGACGACAAGCGCATCCGCCAAATTCATGACGACTACAAGTCAGGTAAGATGCTCACAGGAGAGCTCAAGCAGATTCTTATAGAGAAGATAAGCAAATTCCTGGAAAACCACCGGAAGGAAAGAGAAAGGGCGAAGGACAGGATCCACGATTTCATCCTGAAGGATTAGCTTTTCCAGAATAGCGGAAAGGCTAAGGACAAGCTGTATAGAGATTCGAAATACCTTCTATTTCACAATCCTCGCCAGCGCCAGCCCTGCAAGCAGGTAGGTCACCAGGCCCTGCAACATCCAGGAGAGTATCAGGCCTGGCGGGAGGTTTATCAGCAGCGTCAGGGTCAGGGTGAAGGGTATCCCCG
>DATEYJ010000042.1:0-5786 GCA_035256265.1 archaeon | reverse complement strand
CTATCCCCTCCGGGACGACCTTTCCCGGCTGCCCGTACCTGTCAGAGCCTTCCTGCATGGCCCCCATGGAGCCCATGCCTCTGTAGCTCTTGTACTTCCGCCCGCCCACGAACACCACCCTGCCCGGGGACTCCTCGGTCCCTGCGAAAAGCGAGCCTATCATGACAGTGGAGGCGCCTGCTGCTATGGCCTTGGCGATGTCCCCGGAGTATTTTATCCCCCCGTCCGCTATCACGGGAATCCCGTATCTCTCGGCCACGGCGGCGCACTCTTGGACAGCCGTGACCTGGGGAACTCCCGAGCCTGTCACGATCCTGGTCGTGCATATGGAGCCCGGGCCTATCCCCACCTTCACGCCGTCCGCGCCAGCGGATATCAGATCTTCCGCGGCCTCGGCCGTGGCTATGTTACCCGCTATCGTCTCTATGCCATGCTCCTTCTTTATCTGCCTGATTGTGGAGATCACGTTCTCGGAATGGCCGTGCGCGGTGTCCACGACAATCAGGTCCGCCCCTGCCTCAAGAAGCATGTCCACCCTTGCCATGTCATGCGGCCCTGTCGCAGCCCCCACCATGAGGCGGCCTTCCCTGTCCTTGGAAGCGTCCGGGAACTTCCTGCTGTTCATGATGTCCTTTATGGTTATCATGCCCTTGAGCCTGCCCGAGCCGTCCACTATGAGCAGCTTCTCTATCTTGTGCCTGTCCAGGAGTTCAATCGCCTCCTCCATGGTGGCCTTCTCTCCTGCTGTGACAAGCTCCCTCGTCATCACGTCCTTCACGAGCAGGCTGTTATTCGTCTTGAAAACAAGGTCCCTGGTGGTGAGTATGCCAACAGTCCTCTCCCCCTCGGTCACGGGAAGGCCTGAGACCCTGTTCTTCTCCATTATCTCGCGGGCCTTTCCTATGGTGTCCTGGGGGGAGATGGTTATGGGGTTCTCTATTATCCAGCTCTCGGACTTCTTGACCTTCCTCACCTCCGCGGCCTGCCTCTCCGCGGGGAGGTTCCTGTGGATTATCCCGAGGCCCCCGTTCCTCGCCATGGCTATCGCCATCTCAGCCCCTGTCACGGTGTCCATGGCCGAGCTTATTATGGGGACCTTGAGGCTTATGCCCTTCGTGAGCATGCTCTGGGTGTCCACGTCCCTGGGGAGGACAGAGGATTTGGACGGCACGAGAAGCACGTCGTCAAAGGTGAGCGCGACTTTCCTGGAAATTCTCTGGGAATCCTTTCTCTGGCTCTCTGACATATATTCTATATTCGCTTCAGATTTATATTTCTATTCCGGGGGAAGCACATAGTATTCTTCTTTGACGATGTTATCCACAACCTCATTATTGCCTTGATAGGAGCATATCCTGTCCCTTCTTTTTATGTACCTTCTGAGACATTTCTTGAGAGTCTCGTGGGAGATCAGCCTCCTGTCTACATAGCCCCGCAAGCCAGGCGCAAGGACTTTATTCCCGTCATATTTCATGCAACACCCCCTTCCAAGCGTTAAAGCTGCGGCTCACCCCCGGATTGTTTTTGAAGAAGGTCGTATCCTCAGTCAGAAATGATTTCAGAAAAGGTGAGCAGGAAAGCCAATGCTGAGCTTATCGCCCAAAATACATAAAATACTGGTAAAATCTGGCGCAGCTTTCCATGGAGAATTATTGTGCTGGAAGGTATTTAAGTCTTTGGGCAGGCCGTGAGTTTTGTGACTGGCTGGCAGGTTACAGGCAGCCCAGAAAATATGCTTCTACAATCTGTTCTTTTTCTGGATGAGGAATCTTGCGGCTTTGTAAATCTCTGACATATTCTTTTCCTCGCCCAAATCAGCCAGGAAGAAGTCCACATGTTTCTGCTGCGCAGCCTGGCCGTTCACATAAGCCTGCATTTCCAAGAAGCTTCCCCCGTTGGAAAGGTAAATCTTGTCCATTCGGAATTGTGGGCAGCCAGGTTTATAAGGGGATATGAGGCCGAAGGCGGAACGGTAGCCCGAATGTGTCAACTATGGATAGAAGGCGACAAGAGTCGCCTTCAGGCACTACGACACATTCAATCGAAATTCCACCTTCCAGCGAATTACATCTCCTCCGGGGCCTCTATCCCGAGGAGGTAAAGGCCTTTCTTGAGGACCTCTTTCGTGGCCATCACCAGGGCGAGCCTTGCCGCCCTCAGGCCACCTTCCGCGCGAAGGACCGGCACAGCCTGGTAGAACTCGTTAAAGAGCGTAGCGAGCGTGAAAGCGTAGTTCGCTGCATAATGGGGCTTGCTGTCGCGGGCCGCGCGCTCTATCGTCTCCGGAAGCTCGCACAGCTTGCGCACAAGCGCCCGCTCCTGGGGCTCTATCAAAAGGGTTGCGTCTATTTTCTTGGGAACGGCTTTTATCTTTCCCTTGCGGAGAATCGAGCAGGCACGCGCGTGCGTGTACTGGAGGTAAGGGCCAGTATCCCCCTCGAAGCTCAGCATCTCGCTCCAGTCGAAGCGTATGTCCTTTATCCTGTCCCTGGACAGGTCCGCATACTTTATGGCCCCTATTCCCACCTGTCGCGCGACCGTTTCCCTATCCTTGAGAGCGGGATTCTTGGCTTCTATCACCTTTCCGGCCATCTTCGTGACCTCCCCTATCACGTGGTCCAGGAACACTACGCGGCCTTTCCTGGTGGACATCTTGCCCTCAGGAAGGGATACCATCCCGAAAGGTATGTGGACAAGCCTGCCTCTCTCCTCTTTCTTTATGTATCCCAGCCTCTCCGCGGCTATGAACACCTGCTCGAAATACTGCTTCTGTTCTGAGCCCACGACGTAGAGAACTTCGTCAGGCTTGTATTCCTTCAGCCTGTACTTTATGGTGGCAAGGTCCCTTGTGGCGTAGAGAGTGGCCTCGTCCGACTTCTGTATCACAAGGGGGATCTCCATCCCCACGTCTATTATGAGAGCGCCTTCAGACCATTTCGCCACCCCTTTCTTAACGGCCTCCTCTATCACATCCCTGGACATCTTCAGGTAGAAGCTCTCCCCCAGGTAAGTATCGAACTTCACTCCAAGAATCCTGTAAATCTTCCCGAACTCCTTCAGGCTGAGGTCCGAGAATCTCTTCCATAAGGCCAGACTCTCCTTATCCCCGTCCTCCAGTCTCTTGAATGCCTTTCTCGCTTCATCCTCCAGGCCGGGCTCTATCTCCGTCTCCTCGTGGAATTTCACATAGACCCTCAGAAGCTCTTCTATGGGACTCTTCCCCAGCTTCTCAGGGTGGCCCCATTTCCTGTATGCCACCATTATCTTCCCGAACTGCGTGCCCCAGTCCCCCATGTGGTTGTCCCCTATGACCCTGTATCCGAGATTCCTGTAGATCCTGCAGAGGGAATCCCCTATCACAGTCGAGCGGAGGTGGCCCACGCTCATGGGCTTTGCCACGTTCGGGTGGGAGAAGTCCATGACTATGGTCTTGCCTTTCCCCAGGCGGGACGAGCCGTAGCCTGGATTGGAAAGAATATGAGGGATGAGCTCCTGCCCCACGGCCTTCCAGTCCACAAGGAAGTTCACGTAGGGGCCCGCGTGCCTGGCCTCCTTTATCCTACCCAGGGGGGCTATCCTTCCCGCCACTTCCTGGGCTATCTGCTGGGGAGCTTTTCTGAGCTGCTTTGCCAGGACAAAGCAGGGGATTGCGAAATCCGCCCCTATGCCTTCGGGAGGCCTCTCTATCAGGGGCAGTATGGCCTCTGCCTTGAGGCCTGAAGCCTCGGAGAATGCCTGGGCCAGCTCCTGCTTGAGGGAGAGGAGGAAATCTTTTTGTGTGGAAGCTGGCTTCTCAGGAGTGGTGTGCCTGCTTTGTTTGGGATGCCTTTTTGCGGCAACATGCTTCCTCTGAGCGTGCCCGTGCTTCCTTTTGGGCTTGCTGGAGACCTTTTTAGAAATATGCTTCCTGTGAGCGGGCTTTTTCCTGCGGCTGCGTTTCTTCGGCATATTATATGTTTGCAAGGGTAATTAATATTAAGCAGCCGCGACAATCCTTGTGTGCTAATCATGAACTACGAGAGAGCGCCGGACCTGGACGAGCGCGTCTTTGAGATAGTCCAGAAGCTCAAGATGGAGCACGTCCAGCTCCCGAGGGTGGTGTGCATACGCAGCACGGGCTCCAAGAGCAGCCGCACCCTTGCCAGGTGCCACGTCCTCCCCAAGATAATACAGGAGGCCCTGGGCATAAAGGCATACTACATAATAGAAGCCCTGGCCGAGAACTTCGACCGCCTCCCGCATGAGGAGCAGACCCGCATCCTCATACACGAGCTCATGCACATCCCCAAGACCTTCGGGGGCGGCTTCAAGTTCCACGATTACGTGAACAGGCGGGAAGTGGAAAAGATGTACAAGCTGTACAAGAGCTGATTTTGGGTTTTCTTTAAATCCCGCCTTACCCATATTATTATCAGTGGGCATGAAACTGAAACCTACGGCTTCCGGGGCAGTCTGTATCGCGATATCCGTGGCATTCCTGGCAGCCTCCTTCTTCATGCAGAATGTGCAGATTCTTGGAAGCAGCATCCCGCTTGCCGGTCTCTCTCTCCTCTTCCTCATACCTGCCATAATATCCTTCGAATATGCGCAAAGGCTGGACATGAGGAAGCGCGAGAAGGAGATAGGCGACCTTACCTCGGCCCTGAGCTCAGACCTGAAGAGGGAGGACAGGCTGGACACGAAGGTGAGGAAGGACATGGAAAAGCTCGTGGGTGGCCTGAGGGAGCAGGACAAGGAGCTCGAATCCGGGCTGAAGAAACAGGAAAAGACGCACGCCTCTGACATGAAGAGGCAGAGGAAGGTTAATGTGGATATTAAGAAAAGGGTGAAGCGCCTTTCCTCGGACGTGAAGAAGGCGTCGTCGGCTGGAAGGCGAACGAAAGAAGGAAGGCGTCAAGAGACGCCTTCAAGCCAGAATCCGCCTTCTCTCCAGCGGAAGCACCGGAAGGTGAAGGAGAAGGCCCATTAGGGCTTTTAAAGCATTTTGCATAAATATTCCATAGGTGAGTCTTCTGGCTGAAAAGAAACCGGATGTCACGTACGCTTCTTTGGAACTCATGAGAAACTTCGAGACACATGTAGATTACGTTCCTTTTGACATGCATTATACGCTGGAGCACATGCGTAAAGAAGACCCTGGTTTTAAGAAAGGTCATGAAATAACGAGGAAAATCAGGGAGGAAGCAGGACTGGACAAGTGATTGAATGAAAGGCAAACTGATTGAGGAACTAAGGCTGCAGGATTTGAAGCGCTATGGACGCCCTAATGAAACATATCGCATATTGCTCAAGCAAAGGATAGACCTCTACGACCCTGAAGGGAAGAAGGGTCATGCGGTAGCCGAAAAAATCGATAAAGATGATTTACAGTCTCAAGGCGATTGAATGAAAAGGAGAGAAAAGCCATATTCTTTGGAGGAAGACCTAGCCTTGGATGCCAAAATTCACTTTGACCGAATGGGGGGCCGAACTGAAGAACAAATGAGGTATATGGGAGACCGCTGGGAAGGATATGACCCCGGCGGTAAAAGGGCGCGTGAGATAACGAATGGGATGCTGAAAAAGTACCGGCCTGGGTCCCTTTCAGCACAGCTTAGAGGGAGAGAATGAGATTCGCGTTCCTGGCCGTGGCCGCTGTCCTGACCTTTCTGGCATACTACCTCATCAACCTCGTCTTCGTCACGTTCTGCACCGTCCCGGGGTGTCCCCTGCTTTCCGTGGGATTCACCCTCTTCATATTCATAGCCATGTGGTTCTTCATCCTGTTCAACAAGGCGTTCTACTGA
>DATEYJ010000041.1:0-6669 GCA_035256265.1 archaeon | reverse complement strand
CCCGGCCTTTACTCTAGGTAAGTCTGCCCTTATCCTCCCCCCGCACTTCATGCATATGAAGACGCGGTGGAACATGCGCTTCTCTGCTTCCGGGAACTTCTGCTTTGCCATGGGACTATATAGAAGCAGTTTGATTTAAATAGCTTTCGCGATGGTGCATGCATGTGTTTTTAACCTGCGGGAGATAATCAATTCATGGAAAAGCTCTTCCGTTCAATCATACTCCTCGACAAGTCCGCGGGACCCACAAGCCTGGAGTGCGCAGAAATAGTCCGCAGAATCTTCTCCGCGAAGAAGGCCGGCCACGCGGGGACCCTTGACCCAGGCGTCACAGGTGTGCTCATAATAGCCCTGGACGAGGCCACGAAGCTCATGCCCGTGCTCATGGGCCTAGAAAAGGAGTATGAGGGCGTGATGCACGTGCACAGGGATTTCATGGAAAGCGAGCTGCGGGATGCGGCGAAATCCTTTATAGGGAAGGTTATCCAGACCCCTCCTGTGAAATCCGCGGTTTCCCGCAAGCCAAGGGAGAGGGAGGTCCACTCTTTCGAAATTCTCAGAATCTCCGGAAGGGATGTGTCCTTCCGTGTTTCATGCCAGGCAGGGACATATATCCGCAAACTATGCTCAGATTTGGGAGAGAGGATGGGGACTCAAACTCATATGAAATCGCTCAGGCGCATTCGCGCGGGGCCCTTCTCCCTGAAGGATTGCGTGACGCTTGAGCGCTTGGAAAAGAGCCCGGAAAAATATCCTGTTCCTCTGGAAAAGGCTTTCCGGAAAGTTGGCGTGAAGAAAATCCACGTGAAGGAGAAATCCGTGCAGAAAATCCTCAACGGTTCCCCCGTCCATAAGGACTTCGTGCGGAAGACGGATTCAGGGATTCGGAAGGGGGAATACGTGGGCATATTCTTCGGAAGGAAACTGATGGCGCTCGGAGTCGCGGCTGAAGGGAGGACTGTGGCGAAGACGGAGAGGGTTTTCAGGGATTGACTCTTCTGAAAGGATTTAATACTATAGTTCAGAATATAAAGCCATGCGGAGATGGCGGAACGGCCACGCAGCCGCCTGCAGTCAGCCTTTTTTTCAAGAAAAAGGCTGAAGCCAAAAAGGAGCCACTTGTTCAATGGTTTCAAGTGGCTTCCATTGCAGTTAGCGGCGTAAGAGGGTTCAACTCCCTCTCTCCGCTTCACAAGTTAGAAAGAAGGCGAAACATGAGAGATGTTATAACTTTCGCCTTCACTCCAAAGAACTATTCCATCACCCTGGAAAGGGCGAAGGCGAAGATGAGCATTATCACCCCGCCTATTATGAGGAATATCCCAAGGGAGCCGGAGACGTTCACGCATTCGTCTATCAGGCCGTTGCAGTTGTCATCCAGGTCATTGTCGCATATTTCCTGCCCGGCAGGCTGCACGCCCCCTGTGCACTGCTCCGACCACTTGCCGTTCTCGCAGAGCTTCACGCGACCTGTGCATATCCCCACGTCAGGGCACGGCCTGGTGTTCCCGGGAGCGCAGAATGTGGTGGAATCTCCCAGACCCTGCGCCCTTGCAGAAGGATAGAAAGGAAGGGCTGAAAGGAGCGCGAACAGAATCATTCCCGCAATCAGAGTCTTGCCTTTCATAAGCTATTTAATATAGGGTTCAACTATTTAATATGCGTGTGCCCAAGAAGGACATCCTGCAGTTCATAATAAGGGAGGTCCTGCAGGAGAGGAAGGCCTCCTCCCAGAAGGAGCTCGCAAGGCTCGTGAATGCCAAGCTCAAGAAGGTGGAGGATTCATATTCTGTTTCGGAAAAAAGGGCCAGGCTGATAGCACTCAGCATTCCGGGGGTAAGGGTGACCACGTCCACAAAGAAGGGCGAGGTTCCCAGGAAATGCCCCTCCTGCGGCCATTCGCTCAAAAGGATTTACATGAAGAACCTTAAGGGAAGGAAGCTGCTTGTAAGGCTGGTCTGCGCGAGGTGCGGCTATACAGGCAAGGAGAACAGGTGGGAGCCGCAGAGGTATTTGTTCGAGCTCAGGAAATAGCTTCCGAGAATGAAGGCGTCAATGGCTTGACAGCCTCCGGCTGTCGGTCTAATGTTCGCCTTCCAGCTTCAGTTGGCTGACTCAGACTATGTTACCTTCTATCTCTTTCGAGAAGACCTGTACATAATTGGACTCATCCATGTACCTTATGGTGACATTGATGGAATAGCGCTCCCCGGGATTCCTGGACAGGCATCTCTCGGTCATGGTGGAATACGCTATGGAGTCTCCGGGCTGAAGATGTGTAAGCCCTGAAGAATCCAGATATACAGGAGCCCCTCCCTGCCCGCATCCCACGCTGACGGCGTTTATGGTCAGGGGGCTTTCGAGGAAGTTCCTGAAAGCCAGGGAAAGGTTGCCTTCATAGGAATACGAAAAGTCTATTATATTCAGGGGTTCCTGGGGCTGGATTCCATAGAAGCTGAAATAGGATAGAAGCACGGAAAGGGTCATCACGATTATGATCGCTGCCGCGATCATGAGCGGGGCCAGGACAGCAAGAACGGCCTTCACGGTGGATATCCCATGGAGTTTTTTCAGGCCCTTCACGAGCAGGCAAAGCATCCAGGCGGCTATCAGCAGAAGCAGGATATCTGCCAGATAAGGTGTGAGCCCGGCCGCAAGGAAGTAAAGCAGCATGACAGGCCAGACAAGGAGGGTGGGAGCCAGGGAATACACCACAGCCTTGAACGTGGAGGAGAAGCCCCTGCCTCCCCTGAACATGTAAACGAAGAAGTGTATAATCCCCGCAGCGATGAAGGGCATGGCCAGGAAGAGGGAATATCCGAAGAAAATCATCACAATCGCGGTGAGTGTGACGAACGGAATCATCTGGGCTATGAAGGCTATGGGAGACGCCTGCAGAAAGCCTGAGGCAATGGCCTCAGAAACAAAGAAGGAAACAAGCAATATTACCAAATGAACGAACGAGAGAATGCCATAGAAGCTGAGACTCTTACCTATGTCCTTCTCTTTCTTCACGGCCTCAAACAACCTGCCCGGATGGGCCAGGGAGCTAGCAAGCTTCCATAAAAACCCGGGCTTCTCCGGAATGTCCTCCGTTTTGCTTTCATCCTGGACAGAGGCCTGGGGAGGTTCCGGCTTTCCGAGAGTCAGGTTCACAACCTGGTAAAAGGCCTCATCAATCTCCTCCTTGTACCATCCTGCCTGGAGGAGGACCTCATAAATCTGGGCTTTCCTGAAACCCGCGTCCATCTGCTCCTTCACATATCTGACCAGCCCGGGGTCGGCAGCCATGAATAGTATTTGGTCTATCTTGATAATAAATCAGAATCCCTAGACAGCGATTCCTGTGAGCGTCCCGCTCGCTGTTTTTGTAAGACCGTCCGCTATGGAATACTGAACCGTGACAGGCTGGGAATATGAAGTCCCGGCAGATTTCTGGCTACATCCGTACAAGGTTACTTGCGCCGTGCCTCCGGCAGGTATCGTTGTCCCTGTTGTATAAGGATTGCACGAAGAGGAAGACACGCCGCTTATTTCAATATTCTGGCTAGCCTGGTTCCCGAGAAATATTGTCAGCGTCGTCCCGGAGTATTGCCAGTCTCGTGGCATTCCCAACTCACCGAATCCTGTTGCCTGGTGTCCTGTGTATGTTGAGGGGCTGAACACGCCGAGGGCGAACAGCGCCGGGCCCATAAACAAAAAGAACAATATGCCAATTAAAATAACTAGTACAAAGACTGTAACCAAAACATTTCGAACTGTGTGGGATTTTGAAGGGCTCTCTGCGGGACTCTGAATTTTCTCCGGAGAAGGCTTGGCTTCCGGCCTCTTACCCATTATCTCGTATATGGCCTCGTTAATCTGTTCCTTAGCCCATCCCGCGGCCAAAACAGCCTGGTAAACCTGCTCCTTGGAAAAGCCTGCATTAACCTGCTTTCTTATGTACTGGACTAAACTGGGGTCAGCAGCCATGCATTATATTGGTGTTAACTTTATAATAAACCGCGCCTGGACGATGGAAGGAAGGTGCCTGCAGACACCTTCAATCGCAGTCGTCAAACGAGCCCCAGGAGCAAGACCAAGGAATAAAGGAAGTAAAAAGCGCCGAGAAATAGAATGAAAACAACAGTGATTGACGTGAGGGCCACAGCCACGATGGCCTTCATCACAGATATCTCCTGGAACTTGGATATCCCCTTGACCGCAAGATAGAGGCCCCAGAATGCGATGAGCAGCTCCACGCCGCCCAGGACCGTCTGGACATTTGCATAGTCCAGGAACAGGAAGGAGACGAAGTAGACGGCCAGCATGAAAATCAGGGGGGCGCACGCATAGCTGACTCCCTTATACGTCTGGTAAAACCCCTTGTTCCCTCCTGCAAGCCTGACAATGCCGTGGGTTATCCCCGCAAGCAGGAAGCCAAGCCCCAGAGAGGCCATGTAGGCAAAGGCAAAGACAAGGACGGAAAAGGTGATGGCAGCCCCGAGGGAGGAAGAGTCCAAGACCCCTATGAGCAGAATGCTTGGGATGCGGTTCGCATAAAGGAAAATCGAGGTTATCGCGAGAAAATTAATCATAGAGACCGTAAGCATGAAGATGAAGGCGTTCCCGATTCCCGTTTCGGGCTTGACCGCCTCAAAGAACCTGCCTGGATGGAAAAGAGAGTTCTTGAGCTTCCAGAAGAATCCAGGGGTTTCTGAGACATCCTTGCCTATTGACTGCGCTTGGCCGGCAGCCGTGGCAGGCCGGGCTTGAGGCTTCTTCCCCATTATCTCGTAAATCGCCTCGTTCACCTGCTCCTTTGTCCAGCCAGCATCAAGGAGGGCCTGGTAAACCCGCTCCTTGGAGAAGCCTGCATTAACCTGCTCCCTCAGGTATCTGACGACATCGGGATTGGCCGCCATATATTATATTATTACAGGGATAATAAATGCAGAACAAGATTATTTCTTCAGGCCGTTCATATGGGAAACCAGCCTGTCCAGCGAAACCCTGAGCCAGTATGTGTACCTTTCCGGCCTCCTTTTCACATCCCCTTTCAAGTCCTCCAGGGAAATCCATTTCCATTCCCCCACCTCCTCGGGATCAGGTTCCGGCTTCCCCTCAAAGCTCCCCGCAAAGACGTGGTCGTACTCATTCTCGGTGAGGCCGTTCCCGAACTTCACCTTGTACATGAAGCTGAATATCTCCCTGAGCGGGACATCGAATCCCATCTCCTCCTTCAGCCTTCTGTGCACGGCATCCTCCAGGCTCTCTCCTGCCCTGGGATGGCTGCAGCACGTGTTCGCCCACAGGCCGGGGGAATGGTATTTTCCCGCAGCCCTTTTCTGGAGGAGCAGCTCCTCCTTCGGATTGAAGACGAATATGGAGAAGGCCCTGTGGAGCCGGCCTTTCTTGTGGACATCCAGCTTCTCCCCTGTCCCTGTCTGCCTGTCCTTCTCGTCAACAATGATGATTTTTTCCATAACCATACTTGCACCTTGTTCTAATAAGCATCTTCTGGAAATCCGCGCTATCTTTAAATATCTTCCAATCATCTATTTAATTAATCGAAGGAAGGTGGTAAAGGAGAGTTTATGATTTTACCACCTTCAGTCGAAAATCTGCAAAATCAATACATTTGCTGATAGCATGAAAAGGCATCTCGCGTCCCTGATGGTCTTCTTTGTTCTGATTCTCACAACCTGTTCTGTCCTTGCTTCTCCTGTGGAGGTGAGTATAGAGCCTGAGTCCCAGGCCGGGGAGGTCTACTCGCTCATGAGGTTCGCTCTCACAATCACCAACAACCAGGATTTTGACGACATCTTCCAGGTCGTTTTCTCAGGCCCCCATCTCGAATGGAACATGCCGTCCATCATAGCGAAGGCGGTCCCAGCTCATTCCTCGGGGGAGACAGAGGTGGTATTCTACCCTACCGGAGACCGCGCGGGGAAGTTCGACTTCTCCATCTCTGTCAACTCGCTCAGGAACCCGGACAGCAAGGCGTCCGTCGGCTTCACGATAGAAGTGCTTGGCGACTACGTGAAGAGCTTCTCCTCATCCGTTTCAGGGAACAGGGTATTCTTCACTGCGGTGGTCCAGACCTCTGAGGAGAAGATAGTCGAGGGAGCCTTTACCGTGAAGGACAGCTCAGGGAAAGTGGTGATAAGCGTCCCCTTCAAGGAAACCGTTAATGGAGAGAAGACCATATCAAGGAGCTTCGATCCTGGAGAGAGGCTCCAGGCAGGAACATACACGAGCCAGGTTTCCATGGGGCAGAACACCAAGGACTACACCTTCACCATCCAGCCCATGCGAAGCATAACAGAGAGCGTTGAGGAGACACCAGGCCTGCTCGCGAAGGAAGTGGTGGTGTCCATCACGAACGGCGGCAATGTCATGGAAAGCGACTATGCGCTGCAGACGAAAGAGCCGCTGGACGCGATAACAGGGCTGCTGACAAAGCCGGCCGACAACTGCAGGGAAGAGGGAGGCTCCATGACCTGCGATTACATCGTAAGCGAGATAAGGCCGGGGACAACGGCCTATGTCACCTATTCGGTAAGCTACTGGCCCGCGTTCAGCGGTTACATCCTTCTTGCGGCCATCACGCTTGGCCTTGTCCTGTACTCATTCCTGCACACGACCACACCCAGGATAGTCAAGAACAATTCCAGGAGAGGAGAGGGC
>DATEYJ010000040.1:0-18726 GCA_035256265.1 archaeon | reverse complement strand
AAGATGGATAATGTGGATGTGACCATAAGGGAGCTGATAGAGGCGATTGGGTTGTGGAAACGGGGCTGTCCCTGAAACCGTATTAATTAAAAACATATAGTAATATTATGGTGGATTCTCCCGCGCGCGGCCTAGCTGTGGCTTTTCCCACAGTTTGCGTTTTTCTTACAGTAGTTCTTGCCCTAGGCGTTCAGGCCGCGCCGCTGACAGTGCTTCAGTCAAACCCGCGTTACTTCACCGATGGTTCGGGTAAAGCTGTGTATCTTACGGGTATTGACCTTGGCGGATGGGATACGCAAGACAATATGTGGGGTATTCGGGCGTCGCTCGACTGGAACGGCTTTCTGAATGTGATGCAGAGCCATAATCTGAATCACATCCGTTTGTGGAATGTCGAGCACACGACCGCGGATGGAACGAGCTACTGGCTTCCTGGACCGTACGATCATAGCATTTTGGCGAACCCTATGCCGTGGAATCGGACTGGCCCGGGAACAGCAAACGATGGATTACTGAAATATAATTTGAGTCAATTTGATCAAGCATACTTTAACCATCTACGCAGCCTGGTTTCAACTGCGGGCAGTCGCGGCATCTACGTTTCCGTGAAGCTCTTTGAAGGGTTTAGTACAAGCAAAAAAAGATATAGTAACCAAGCCGCAGACCCGTGGCCGTATCATCCATTTCATCCGGCCAACAACATCAACAGCATCAACGGCGATTTGAATGGCGACGGCGACGGGAGAGACGTGCACACGCTGGGAAACTCGGCAGTGGTTAATTTTCAAAGGGCTTATGTCAGGAAAATGGTTGATACGTTAAACGATCTTGACAACGTCCTCTACGAAATTTCAAATGAGGACCATACTGACACGCTTAACTGGCAGTATGACATGATTAGTTATATCAAGAGTTATGAAGCCTCCAAACCCAAACAGCATCCGGTCGGTATGTCGGCTATTAGTGATTATACGCAGACGGGGCTTTGGTTCAATGATTATTTATGGAACAGCCCGGCTGATTACATCTCTCCGGGGGGAGGCTCTGCAGGCGATCATGATTATTTAAACGACATCCCGCTTGCTGATGGCCGAAAGGTGGTGCTCACCGATTCTGATCATATCGATTATAGGACACAAGACCCTAAATATGCCTGGAAACATTTCCTTCGAGGAAATAATCCGAGGGCTATCGAGTGGAATGATATCGTCGGCCCTCAATTGAGCCAAGCAACGAGAGAACCTCTTAGAAATGCGTTTGGGTATACCCGGCAGTATGCCAACAAAATGAATCTTACCACCATGGCTCCCCAGAACTGCACGTCTTCCACGGGTTATTGTTTGGCAAATCTGGGATCAGAATACCTTGTGTATGCTCCTTCCGGCGGTTCATTCACGGTAAGTCTTGTTGCAGGATCGTACAGCTACGAATGGTTTAATCCCACGACCGGCGGTATTACGAATACAGGAAATATTACTGTTTCAGCTGGCAGTCGTTCTTTCATCCCGCCTTTCAGCGGCGACGCCGTCTTGTACTTGAAGGTTTCCGCTTCTCAGCCTTTCTGCGACGACTACTCCTGCAACGGAGACGAGACCTGCTCCTCCTGCCCGGGTGACTGCGGCCAGTGCCCTTCCTCTAATCCAATCGCCCACTGGAAGTTTGATGAAACTTCTGGTATCATAGCTTCCGACTCCTCATGGAACGGCAACACGGGAACCCTCGTGAACGGGCCGGTCTGGACAGCGGGAAAAATCGGCAATTCCTTAAGCTTTGACGGGACGAACGATTACATAACCGTTGCCAACGAATCCAATTTCGACTTCGAGAGAACAAGCAGCTTCTCCGTCTCGGCATGGATTAAAACCTCTGTTTCCAATGACAGGGTAATAATATCAAAAGAGACGGCAGCGTCTCCTTACAGCGGATGGGCATTCTATGTCCAACCCTCAAGCGTCCGGGTCCACATCACAAACACATGGGGCAGCAACTATATCAGCAAATTCGGTGGCGTGGACATAGACAACAACGTCTGGCACCATGTGGCCTTCACCTACATAGGATCGTCTCTTGCCAGCGGCGTGAACATTTACATAGACGGGAACCTTTCCAACGGCGCTGTAAGCAGCGACACCCTTTCGGCTACCATACTTAACGACCAGGCTCCACAGATAGGCGCCTATCCATCACCAGGGGGATTCTTCAGCGGCCTCATAGATGAGGTCAGGATTTACAACCGCGCGCTTTCCCAGGAGGAGATACTTTCCCTTTACAATTCCGGTCTTGCCTGCTCCCAGCTTGGAGGCATCTGCTGCTCCTCAGGCCAGACCTGCTCCACCGGCTTCCAGTCCAGCTCTGACTGTTCGAGATGCTGCGCAGGAGGAATATGCCAATCCCAAGAAGGCTGCTCCAGCAGCTCAGCCGCCTGGAGCACCAGCCAGATACAGCCGCAGAACGGCTCATTCACATTCCAGTATGATGCGATCCCCCTTACCGTGGATGGCGACGCCCTGGTTGCGCTCTCAGCAGCATCAGGGACTTCCTATAATGATTTTGCAGTCCTTGTCCGCTTCAACATATCCGGCTTCATTGACGCCAGGAATGGAGGGATATACAGCTCCGGCACGCCCCTGCATTATGCAGCAAACACGCAATACCATTTCCGCATCCCGGTGAATGTGCCTGCAAAGACCTACTCTGTCTATGTCACGCCGCAAGGCGTGCAGGAAGTTCTCCTTGCGCAGAACTTCAGCTTCCGCTCAGAGCAGAGCAATACAACGCAGCTCAGCTACTGGGGGCACATATCCGAGACAGGAGGTCAGAGCGTATGCAACCCAGTTATAGCTTCTCAGCAGTTACATAAGTCCGACACAGACAAGGACGGCTGCGTATCCAGCATAGAGCTCAGCGCGTTCATAGACCTCTGGTACCTGGACAGCTCCAATCCCACGATAAGGGAATTGATAGAAGCTATTGGGCTGTGGAAGAGAGGATGCTGACTGCCTCCCAGGCCCGAAGGCGCTGAGGCCAGATAAGCTTTTAAGGCTTGCGGTGGACGACCGTTAAGTATTTAAATACGCGCAATATAGTTAATTCTGTTTTTCTTAGGTGGGAAAAAACGTGGGTGAATTTCTCTGACGAAGGACGAAGGCAAAACGTCTGAATGTGCGATTGAAGGCGCGCGAAAGAAAGAAGGCGTCAACGGACGCCTTCCAACCAACGTCGCCTTCCTTCCAAAACGTGAGGCAGAAGTTGGCAAAGCCACTTTCCTACCAGAACGTGAGACCGAAGCCGGCAAAACCGGCTTCTTTCCAAAATCGAGTGGTATGATGCGAAATACGAATATCGCCAGGCTGGATTCGAAGGGGAGGCTGCTCATACCTTCTCACATAAGGAAGTTCCTTAGCGTGGACGAAGGAACAGAGGTCATAATTCTTCCGGATAATGATAAGGCAGAGGCGCGGATACTGCCTCTCGTGAGGGACAAGACCGCGGAGTTCAGGATAACCATGGCAGACTCGCCGGGAAGCCTGGCCCTGATAGCGGACACGCTTGCCAGGTACAACGTGAACGTGCTCATGAGCAAGAGCCGCTCCATAGTGAAGGGGAAGCTCGCGGAGTGGGACCTCATAGTGGACACCTCGGGATGCAACGGGAGGCTGGAGAAGATGAAGACGAGCATACTGAACTCGAGCCTCATAAAGAACATGGAGATACTCAACATTTGAGCAGGGAACGGAAAGAGTGCGTGTGATTATGATAGAGTCCAAGACAGACATACTGAAGCATGAGCTCGTGCCCAAGCATGAGGTGCTCGCAGGGGCTGAGAAGAAGGAGCTGCTAGAGAAACTGGACGCAGCGGAGAGGAACCTGCCGAAGATACTTGATTCAGACCCGGTGATAAAGAAGATAGGCGCGAAGCCCGGGGACGTGATAAGGATTACCAGGAAATCCCAGACGTCCGGGGAGTCTGTCTACTACAGGATAGTGGCGGAAAAGACGAAGCATAATCCGCAGGGTTGAGAACAGCTAGAGGGAAGGCGATTTGAGAATGAAGGCGTCCGATGACGCCTTCCAGCCAAATCCGCCTTCAGTCGAATAGTTAGAGAGAAGGTGTTCCATCGCATCATTAGCGGATTACGCGGTTAATGATGCGAGAACGCCTTCATTCAAACAATCGGGTTGGAACAGCTAGAAAGAAGGCGACAAGAGTCGCCTTCAGGGTTGGGACGAATATGCCATTCGAAGCCATGATGAGCGCGTTCGAGAAGGACAGGGGCTGGGTCAAGTTCCAGATAGATTCCTTCAACAATTTCTTGGATCACGGGATGCAGGAGATAATAGACGAGATAGGCACGGTGAAGCTGAACCCGGAGGTCGGGGACCTCAAGCTCAAGTTCGGGAAGGTTTCCCTGGGCAAGCCTACCATAAAGGAGGCAGACGGCTCCACGAGGCAGATATTCCCGAACGAGGCCAGGATAAGGAACCTCACATACGCGGCTCCTGTCTACGTGGACATCACGCCCATAGTGAACGGGGTGACGGAGAAGCCGGAGAACGTGCACATAGGGAACATCCCCATAATGGTCAAATCCACCCTGTGCTCGAGCTATGGGATGAGCGAGCAGGAGCTTGCCGAGAAGGGGGAGGACCCCTTCGACCCAGGAGGGTATTTCATAGTCAACGGGACCGAAAGGGTGCTTGTCCTCATAGAGGAGATATCCTCGAACAAGACCATATTCGAGAGGGACAAGGACACCGTGTCCGTCAGGATAAACTCCGAGAGGGCCGGATTCAGGCAGAGGCACGTGATAGAGAGGAAGCCGGACGGGGAGATAACAGTTTCCTTCGCGAACCTGAGGAGGCTTCCCATGGTCGTGCTCATGAAGGCGCTTGGGCTGGAGACGGACAAGGAGATATGCTTCGCGATCTCTAACGAAACGAGGATACTGAACGAGCTCTACATAAACCTCTACCAGACAGAGGCCACCACCAAGGAAGAGGCGATAGAGATACTCGGGAAGAAGCTCAAGGTCTCGGATGATTACAGGGCGGAAAGGGTGAACCAGATCCTTGACAGGTATCTGCTCCCCCACATAGGCCAGGAGACCAGGGACAGGCTGGAGAAGGCGAAGTTCCTCGCGAAGGTCGTGAGGAAGACCATAATGGTCGGGATAAACATGATGCCCGAGGATGACATAGACCATTACGGGAACAAGAGGCTGCTCATGTCAGGGGAGCTTCTCGGGCAACTGTTCCGCTCAATACTTTTGGGAAGGTGGGGCCTGCTCGCCAAGATGAGCTACAACTACCAGAAGCTCATGAAGAGGGGGAAGCACTCGTCCATCCAGGGCATAATAGAGGCGAACGCTGTCACCAAGCAGATACTGTCCTCGCTCGCCACGGGGAACTGGATAGGAGGGAGGACAGGCGTGTCTCAGCGCCTTGACAGGAGCTCTTATGTCAAGACCATCTCGCACCTGCGCTCGGTCATATCCCCGCTCACGTCCACGCAGGAGCACTTCAAGGCAAGGCAGATACACCCCACGGAATGGGGGAGGCTCTGTCCGGCCGAGACGCCGGAAGGCTCCGCGATAGGGCTGAGGAAGCACCTTGCGCTCCTGGCGGAGATCACTCCGGGGCTTGACCAGAAAGAGAACGAGATGGTCATCAAATCACTTAACGGTTAAATCCGTTAACAAGATGAAAAGCGAGGATTGAGAGATTGGAAAGTGATGGCATGAAAGACCCGAAGGGAGAATCCCTGAAGAGGAAGGCGGACGTGTACTTCAACGGGAAGTTCCTGATGGAGGCCAAGAACGCACTGGAATTCGTGGAGGCTGTCAGGAAGAAGAGGAGGATGAACCTCATACCCAGCCAGATGAACATATCATACTTCCCGGAATTCGATGAGGTGAGGATAAGCACCACCCACGGACGCGTGAGGCGGCCTCTCATAATAGTGGAGGCAGGGAAGTCCAGGCTCACGGAGCAGATAGTGGACAGGATGAGGGAGGGGAAGGTGGACTGGAACTACCTCGTCCAGCACGGGATTATTGAGTACCTGGACTCCGAGGAGGAGGAGAACACACTCATCGCGCTCACGAAGGATGACATAGAGAATGACCACACGCACGTGGAGATTGACCCCATAAGCATGATAGGACTCTCCGCGAACCTCATACCCTATCCGGAATACAACAGGGGTGACAGGATAAACTACGGGGCGAAGATGGTGGGCCAGGCCATAGGGCTCATGGCGAACAACTACCTCGTCAGGACGGACACGAAGTTCAACGTGCTCGGCTATCCCCAGATGCCCCTCGTGACCACCAAGGTGAGCAAGATACTGGACGATTATCCGGAGGGCCAGAACATAGTGGTCGCGATAATGTGCCATGACGGCTACAACCTGAATGACGCGATAGTGATGAACAAGTCCTCTGTGGAGAGGGGCATGTTCCGCTCCTTCTACTACAGGACGTACGAGACCCTGAAGAAGAAATACTGGGGAGGCCAGGAGGACGAGATAGCCATACCCGACCCCGCGATAAAGGGGTTCCGCGGAGACACGGCCTACAAGGAGCTGGACGAGGACGGGATAATAAATCCCGAGACGCCGGTTGAGAGTGACTCCGTGCTGATAGGGAAGATTTCCCCGCTCCGTTTCCTTTCGGGGGAGGAATTCGTGAGCGACGTGGAGAACAAGCGCGAAACGTCAGTCACAATACGCCACGGGGAGAGAGGCGTGGTGGACAAGATAATAATATCCGAGACCATAGACGCCAACCAGCTTTTCAAGGCTGTCATAAGGGATGACAGGATACCAGAGCTGGGGGACAAGTTCGCCTCCAGGCACGGCCAGAAGGGAGTGGTGAGCCTGCTGGTCCCGCAGGAGGACATGCCTTTCACAGCCCAGGGCGTGGTCCCTGACATCATATTCAATCCGCATGCCATCCCCTCGAGGATGACAGTGGGTCAGATACTCGAGATGCTCGCGGGCAAGATGGGAGCGTACTCCGGGAAGCGGATGGACGCCTCCGCGTTCAGCCACATGAAGGAGGCAGAGATACGGAAGGCCATGAAGTCCATGGGCTTCAGGGATGACGGGAAGGAGACCCTTTATGACGGGAGGAGCGGGAAGCAGTACGAGGTCCTCATATTCACAGGCCTGTCCTATTACATGAAGCTGGACCACATGGTGGCGAACAAGATACACGCAAGGGCTCGCGGCCCGGTCACGCTCCTCACGAAGCAGCCCACGGAAGGGCGCGCCAAGCGCGGCGGCCTGAGGATAGGGGAGATGGAGCAGCAGTGCCTTGTGGGGCATGGCGCCGCCCTCACGCTCAAGGAGCGGTTCGACTCAGACACCACCAAAATCCCGATATGCAAGAGGTGCGGGCTCGTGGCCATACACGACGTGGTGAAGAACCGCACGTACTGCGCCATATGCAAGGAGAGCGAGATAGCGTGGGTGGAGACCTCATACGCGTTCAAGCTCACTGCGGACGAGATGAAGGCGATGATAATCTATCCGAAGATAGTGACCGAAGAATTGTAAGGAAATGTTTATTGGTGGAAATATGACATTGTCGAGAATCAAGGAGCTGGAGTTCAGCCTGATGTCCCCGGACATGGTGAAGAACATGGCGCGCGTGCGCATAGTGACATCGGACCTTTATGACGCGGACGGCTATCCTGTGGAGGGAGGGGTGATGGACCCCAGGATGGGCGTGATAGACCCGGGATTCCACTGCAGGACCTGCGGCGGCGGCATAGGCGACTGCCCCGGCCACTTCGGCTACCTGGAGCTGGCCAAGCCCGTGATACATGTTCTGTACACGAAATTCATCTACTACATGCTCAGGCACACGTGCAGGAAGTGCTCAAGGATAATGACGGTCGCAGCCAAAAGCCCCAAGGCCGGCAAGAAATCCGGGATCCAGATGGGGAAGTGCCCTCACTGCGGGTCCCAGCAGAGGAAGGTCACGTTCGTGAAGCCTTATGCTTTCTACGAGGACAAGGAGGAGCTCAACCCTCTCACGATAAGGGAGCGGTTCGAGAAGATACCGGATGGCGACCTGAAGGCGCTCGGGCTCAGGGGCGGAAGGCCTGAATGGCTCATACTCACGCTCTTCCCCATATCCCCTGTCACCATGAGACCATCCATAACTCTGGAAGGCGGCGAGCGCTCGGAGGACGATCTTACCCACAAACTAGTGGACCTCGTGAGGATAAACCAGTCCCTGAAGGAGAACATAGACATAGGCGCTCCTGAGTTCATACTTAACGACCTGTGGGAGCTTGTCCAGTACCACACGTCCACCTATTTCGATAACGAGCTGACCGGAGTCCCTCTGGCAAGGCACAGGTCCGGGAGGCCCCTGAAAGGGATTATCCAAAGATTGAAGGCGAAGGACGGCAGGATAAGGGGGAACCTTCTTGGGAAGAGGGTGAACTTCTCCGCGAGAACGGTCATCTCCCCCGACCCGAGGCTCTCCATAAACGAGGTTGGCGTCCCTGAGATAATAGCCCAGGAGCTCACGATACCGGAGTACGTGACGAGCCTGAACATAAAGAGGATAAAGGAGCTGCTGAAGGACGGGAAGGTGAACTACGTCCTCAGGCCGGACGGCCGCCGCATAAAGGTCTCGGAAGAGAACAGGAAGGACCTGCTCGAGAGCATAGCCGCGGACTGGACGGCGGACAGGCAGCTTCAGGACGGGGACATAACCATATTCAACCGCCAGCCTTCCCTGCACAGGGTCTCCATGATGATGCACAGGGTGAAGGTGATGCCCTACAGGACCTTCAGGATGAACCCGAGCGTGTGCCCTCCATACAATGCGGATTTCGACGGCGACGAGATGAACCTCCATGCCATGCAGACAGAGGAAGCCCGCGCAGAGGCGGAGTGCATAATGGACGTGAAGTACAATATAAAGTCCCCAAGGTCCGGGGGGCCTGTGATAGGGCTCGACCTGGACCAGATATCAGGGGTGTTCCTCCTTACCAAGAAGACCACCTTCCTTTCCAGAGAGGATGCAGCGCAGCTCCTGGCGGACGCCGGGATAGAGATCGAGCTTCCCGAGAAGGAGCAGTTCAGCGGAAAAGAGCTCTTCAGCATACTCCTCCCCAAGGGCCTGAACATGGAGTACAAGGCGAATTCCTGCGAGAACTGCGACGACTGCACGCGCTCGGCCTGCGAGCACGATGCCTGGGTGATAATCAAGAACGGGGAGGTCAAGACAGGATGCATAGACTCGAAGGGCATAGGGGCTTTCAAGGGGAAGATAATAAGCAAGATAGACACGCTTTATGATGACAAGGAAGAGGCGAAGAACTTCATAGACAGGGCCGGAAGGCTGGGGATAGCGTTCCTGATGAGGAGGGGCTTCTCGCTCGGGATATCTGACCTGGACGTGGATCAGGCCGTCCGGGTGCGGATAGACCAGGAGATAAAGAGGGCCGAGAAGGAGTCTGACACGCTCATAGAGAAGTTCAGGAGGAACGAGCTCAAGATACTCCCCGGCCTCACTGCGGAAGCCTCGCTCGAGGCCCAGGTCATGAACACCCTCGCCTCCGGGGTGAGCAACGTCTCGGACATAATATCAGAGAACATAAAGAAGAGCGACATACTCGTGATGACGAAATCCGGCGCCAAGGGCTCCATGATAAACACCACGCAGATGGCTGCGGTGGTGGGGCAGGAGACCATACTCGGGAAGAGGATAAAGAGGGGATACAGAAACAGGACGCTTCCTCACATAAGGCCGGGAGACCTCTCCCCCATGTCCCACGGCTTCGTCTCCAGGGGATTCAAGGACGGCCTCACGCCGTTCGAGCTGTTCTGGAACATAATGAACGGAAGGGAGGGCCTCATGGACAAGTCCCTTCGCACCAGAAAATCCGGATACATGCAGAGGCGGCTCATAAACGCCCTGCAGGACCTGAAGGTCTGCCATGACCTGAGCGTGAGGAACGCCAACAACCAGATCATACAGTTCATGGCAGGTGAGGACGGGGTGGACCCCACGAAGTCGGATGCGGGGAAGATAAACTGGAAAGAATATATCGTTTAAAGCCTTTCGAGGCTACCGCCTTCATCCAAAGGCTTTATAGCGAAACCCCATGAAAACGAAAGGATTACAAAGAAAAGGATATTCAAAGGAAATTGGTGTGATAAAACTGGAAGGCGGAACTGAAGTGAGAAGGCGACAAGAGTCGCCTTCAATCGAAAGTCCGCCTTCGTCATAATTGTCACATGGAATTAAAGTCGCAAGGTGAAAGCATATGACAGTGCCGCCATTAATCAGAAGGGAATTCAAGGAATACGCGGAGAAGCACAGGCTCTCCCCCCAGGAGCAGGAGAAGCTGCTTTCCATAGTCGAATCCGTGTACGTGAAATCCCACTACGACCCGGAAGAGCCCGTGGGTGTGGTGGCCGCACAGTCGCTGTCCGAACCCGCGACGCAGATGACAATGCGAACTTATCACTTCGCAGGCACAGCAGGCATACAGGTAACCCTCGGCCTCCCGAGGATGATAGAGATTTTTGACGCGAGGAAGGAGCCGCGCACCCCGACCATGACAGTCCATATCGAGAAGAGCCACCAGAGCATAGAGCAGGTAAGGAAGATAGCGGAGCAGATAAAGGAAGTGAAGCTGAAGGACGTGGTCCTCTCCAATGTGATAGACCTCACGGACATGTGGATAAAGTGCAGGCTGGACCCCGCGAAGGTGAAGGAGTTCGACATAGACGCCGCGGCCCTCCCCAAGAGGATAAAGATGAGAGGCGCTGAAGCCTCCTATGAAGGAGGGCATCTCACGCTCAAGTCCAAGAACCTGGACATCCGCGCCCTCTACAAGATGAAGTACCAGCTTCTCGAGACGCACATAAAGGGCATAAAGGGCGTCTCGCAGGTTGTGGTCACGAAGGAGGAGGATGAGTGGATTATAAACACGCTCGGCTCGAACCTCAAGCAGGTGTTCGAGATAGAGGGCGTGGACTACGCGAGGAGCTTCTCCAACAACATATTCGAGATGTGCGATGTCCTCGGGATAGAGGCCGGCCGCACGGCCATAATAAACCAGGCGCAGTACACCATGGAGGAGCAGGGCCTGGGAGTGGACATCCGTTACATCATGCTTTTGGCTGACCTCATGACAGTGGACGGGGAGATAAAGGCCATAGGCAGGTACGGGATATCCGGCCAGAAGGCATCCGTGCTTGTTCGCGCATCCTTTGAGGAGACCAAGAAGCACCTTGTCGCCGCGTCTGTGCGCGGGGAGAAGGACCACCTCAAGGGCGCGATAGAGAACATAATACTTAACCAGCTGGCGCCCATAGGGACAGGGGCGTTCGACCTGATAGGCAGGATTCCGGAAGCTCCTGTATCCGAAGAGGAACCCGAGGAGAAGCCTGCGAAAAAAGAAAAGAAGAAAGAAAAGGAAGCCAAGGAAGAGTCCGAAAAGAAGGCGAAGAAAGCGGCAATCAAGAAGTAAATCCTTCTTTGAAAATCTTGTTCTGAACATCTAAAATGAGCTCTCAGGTGCACAATCCTCTATAAAGGCGTATCAGCACCCTCCTCTCTTCCACAACCCAATCGCCTCAATCAGCTCTCTTATGGTGGGATTGGAACTATCCAGGTACCAGAGGGAGATGAAGGCGGACAGCTCCAGGCTGGAGACGCATCCGTCACTGTTAGAATCTGACTTGTGCACCTGGATTCTCTTCAGTATAATCTGGTCAAGCCATGAGTTGGATTCCCTTCCATAAAATGTGAAAGTGTGCAGACCCTGGGAGAGGTACCAGAGCATGGGGTCGAACTGCGGCAGGGCGGTGCCGTTGCCCACTTTATTCACATCGTCCCAAGCGAATGAATTGACCAAAGGCAGAGCATAAGTGTAGGAGTTGTTGCCTTGGGCTGGTTCATTATCTAGTCCGACATAGAATGAGTTCCGGCCTGAATCATTGTTCGAGTTCACCCTTGCTTCCATCCTGTATTGGCCGGTCTGCTGGATGTCAAAGGTGAATTTTGCAGAACCTTGGTAACTGGTATCTGTATATATGTATGTATCCGAACCTGATGTTACTGTTTGCATGGAGGTTAGTTGGCCGGATTCGGCCTGGATATATTGTTCGGGGAGGAAGTTTTGTGGCGTATAGATGCAGGATTGAGTAAGTATTGGGGTTCCCGTACATCCGGCTGGAGATGAAGAAATGACGGTTCTCGTTTGAGTGTTATTTGACTGGCAAACTCCCCAAGCCGAATATGTATAAGTGCATGATTGGACAGGAGGTTCTGACCGGAGAGGATGAGGGAAGGTGTAAGGGCTATAGGGATAATAAGCATTAGGCCCCGAAGAGGAAAAGGTCATATCACAGGTTCCAGTACCAACACCAGTACAACATGGCATACTAACATTTGTCTCCGGCGCAGCAGGAAGCCTGGCTATTCCTGAAGCCTTACAATAATCATTAGAATAACCAGGATATCCTCCAAAAGTTTCCTTTCCTCCCGTAGCCGCAGGTGCGTGCATAAAATAGTCACGGTCTTTAACAATCGAATCAAATGTTCCCTCAGCGTTGTATTCGTGCTGGGCAATATCTTTCATTAATACGCCATTATTATAGTTATTCCAAAAGAAACTGTTGAAAATCTGATCCATATAAGGCCATTCATCATCACAGAAATAACTACTATGACACCATTCCCCTTCGTTCCATAATACAATAGGTTCTGTTATATTTAATGTGTTATCATGGACTACCATAGAGCCGCCTCTAAGATTCATCCATTTATTAAGTTGAATAGCTTCAAAAGTATTCTCATACATTTCTACAAGAACAGTTCCCCTGTCACAACCAAATCGCCCATGAGCATCAATCAGAGCATCCATTGAATAACAAGCAGACGTGAATGTGTTATATCTAATTGTTGTTCTGGCTCCATTGGCGTGATAGATGTATTCATTAAGACTGCGGCAACCATTCCCTGGGATTCTAATATCGCTGGTTGTAAAAGTATTAGCTTCGATAAATATGCAATCACTGTTTGTTGCCCCTGCCTGTATTGGCCTCCCCCACGAGTTAGTTGTAGGTCGTAGATTTCTATAATCAGAATCATCTGAAGCATAAATAGACAAATCAACATCAGCAAATGTGTTGTTGTCTATGACCCCATTTAACCACCCGCTGGCTGAAATTGCCTTCTTACCATTATGAAACATATTATTGTCTATGCGAAAACTGGTAGCCTTCCCGACTAACTCAATATCAGGAGTGTACTGGTTAGCTCCACAAGAAGGGCAGAAAATAACATTCTCGAAATAAATTCCTGTAACTCTAAAGAACTCAGCCTCTTTTCCAGAAGCAGGGTCTATCTTGATTAGCGGGACATAATTACCTGCATTGTGCGTGAGAGTTGTTGAACTGGCTCCTGCACCCTGTAAGGTTATGGGTTTTGTTATTGTTAAGGTAGATGTCCAATTGCAGCTACCAGCTGGTATAGCAACCGTATCGCCATCAGACGCTGCGTTGTAAGCCGCAGATACATCAGCATAAGAACAACTTTTTGCGTCTATGGTGGCCGCCTCCGCCCCAGGAGCAAGAAAGCTGAGCAAAAGAACCATCCCGAGGGGAAGAATGATCCTGGGGTTCATTATTTATATTTGTCCTTTGGGGCTTAAACGTTTTATTCCCAAGGCCTTTTCAGAAAGCCTCGACTCCTATCGAGGCTGGATTTGTTCCGCAATCAGTTCCAGAAGTTGAAAGGCTCCTTCTCTGAATGCCTGACAAGACCGAAGTCCGAGAATATGGTGTCGCAGCTGGGGCACAGGAAGACCTCCGGCCGCTTGTTCCAGACCTTCCCGCCTGTCCCGCACAAAGGGCACTTTCCAGAAAACATAGGATTCACACAATCTTCTGATATTTGTCCACGGCCCCTTATATTTCTATCCCCAGGAAAATCCTTACCAGCATGCCTATCACGAAGGTGAGTCCCGCCACCCCGAGGCTTATGGCCACCATCTCCGAGAACCTCTTCCGGAAGGGGAGGTCCTTCGCCACGGAGACGTAGAAGGTGAACACGAATATCACAATCACCGCGTTCATCACGGTAACACCCAGCGCAAGGAACGGATTCGCAAAAATGAAATAGGGGGATATGAGGAAGAAGACGGTGAGTATGTAGGCAAGCGTTGTGTATACGGAAGCCTTGAGAGGATTCTTACCTCCGCTTTCTGACTTTGTGGACAGGTATTCCGAGGCTCCCATGGAAAAGGAGGCCGCTATCCCCGTTATCAGGCCGGCCAGCGAGACGATGGCGGAGTTCTGGAACGCGAATGTGAGGCCGGCCAGCGTGCCTGTGAGCTCCACTAGCGCGTCATTCAGGCCCAGGACTATGGAGCCCACATACCTCAGCTTCTGCTCGTCTATCATATCAAGGAGCTTGCGCTCGTGCATCTCCTCATCCTTCATAACCTTTTGGGATTCCGGGATCGCCCTCCCGACCTTGTGATAAGCCTCCTGCGCGCCCTCCTCTCCGCGCTCCATGAGCTTGAGGCCGAAGGTGAGGCCGAATATCCTTGCTATAAGGAAATATTTCCATATCTTCAGGCCGGATGGCTTGACTTCCTGGCCCGTGTGCTTCTTCCAGAAGCCGTAGTGAGCAAGCTCATCCTGCGAGAAGCCTTCCAGCAGCTTCCTGTTGTGCGGATTCCTGCTGGCCTGCGCGAGCTTCCCGTAGATTATGTGCTCTGTAATCTCGTTCCTCTGGAAGGAGAGGATTTTCCTGCGGGTTTTCTCATCCAGCTTTCCGGGCATAAAAAGAAATTGGATTGGAAATATAAAAATGCTGGAATCTAGAAGCCTTAAAAATCCCCTCTCCAAGAAATATTATGGCCCTTTACAAAAACAGGGAGAGGTTCGCCCAGTTCTCCGTGAAAGTAGGGATTGCGTTCAGCAAGCTCCCCCTTTCAGCGAACCAGTGGACCCTGCTCTCGCTCATCCCGGTCTTCTTTGCCCTCTATTTCCTTGTGTATGAGCAGTTCCTCCCTGCCGCGGTGCTCTTCCTGCTTTCCGCATTCATGGACCTCATAGACGGCTCAGTCGCGCGCGTGACGGGAACCGTCTCAAAGAAGGGCGCGTACCTGGACACTGTTGTGGACAGGTATGTGGAGGGGATAATAGTCCTTGGTCTTCTCCTCGCGAGCCTCCCGGGATTCTTCTTCCCCATAGAGGCCTGGCTGTTCGCGTACTTTTTCGGCGCCATGATGACAACTTATGTGAAGGCCGCCGCGAAGGAGAAGGAGCTGACCGAGAAGGAGATAAGAGGCGGCTTCCTGGAGAGGGCGGAAAGGCTGCTCATATTATTCATAGGGATACTGATAGCGAGCTTTGACCCATTCTACCTTACCTATACCATAGTGGTGCTGGCTGTCCTCAGTAATATAACGGCCCTGCAGAGGATATGGATCGCTACAAGAAACAATTAGGCCCGGAGCCTCTCTCCAGCTTCATCAGCCTTCTGTCGCCATGCCTCTTTGCGGAATTTGTCTGCATGTAGAATTTTTTCATTTCCCTGTGGTCTGTCCAGTCAAAGGATAACGCTTTGTTGTACCAGGCTGATATGAGCCTGTTTATCTTCGGGTCTACGGGAGGGTACTCCCTGCTCATTTCAGCAAGAAGAGGCTCCGCCTCTGCTCTCAGACGGTCCTTCAGCTTGCAGGCGTAAGCGCCGTTCCCGTCTTCTGAATACTCCCTTAGATAGGCAATGCCGAATATGTTGGTTATCCTATCCTCGAGTTCGCTAAAGTATCCCCTGCTCTTCTGGAGCTTGGGAAATATGCATTCCAATCCGAATTTTATTGCCATATTATCACTTTTGGGTGACACTTTATAAGCTTTTCATTCGACGGATGTCTTAAAAACTAAATAAACCAGATTCACAATAAGTATAAAGAAAAGAAGGTTTGCTTTATGATACAGCCCCCGAAGGGAACGCGCGACTTCCTTCCCAAGGAGATGGCAGTGAGGCAGCAGGTCTTTGATACCGCGAGGAAGGTCTTCGAACGTTTCGGGTTCGAGCCGCTTGAGACGCCTGCCTTCGAGAGCTGGGAGCTGCTCTCCAAGAAAGGAGGCGGAGGGGAGGACATAAAGAAGGAGATATACTATTTCCGGGACAAGGGCGACAGGGAGATAGGACTGAGGTTCGACCTCACGGCCCCTCTTGCCAGGGTGGTCGCGAACAATCCCCAGCTTCCGAAGCCATTCAAGCGTTACCAGATAGGGCCTGTGTGGAGGTATGACAACCCGCAAGCGGGTCGCTTTCGCGAGTTCTGGCAGGCTGACGCGGACATAGTGGGCTCGGAGAAGATGGACTGCGAGGCAGAGTGCCTGGCTGCGGCAGCCACGGTCCTTCAGGCCCTGGGTTTCAGGGACTTCGCCATAAGGCTGAACAACCGCAAGATACTGAACGGGATAATAGAGTTCCTTCAGATACCGAAAGAGAAAGCCCCGGATGTTTTCAGGGCCCTGGACAAGCTGGAGAAAACCGGTGGGAATGAGGTCCTGAAGGAGATTGCAAAGGCGGGGGTGAAGGAGGCGAAAGCGAGGGAGCTCCTTGAGATGATAAAGGCCAGGGGGAGCCCCGGCACGATTTTCCGGAAGGAACGAAAAAGGCTGGAAGGCTTCTCCGTCGCGAAGGAGGGAATGGACGAGCTGGAAAAGATAGTGGGCAAGTGCCAGGCTTACGGGATATCAGAGAGGCTCATAATAGATTTCTCTCTCGTGCGCGGGCTGGACTACTACACGGGCCCCATATTCGAGATCTCTGCCCGCGCGGAAAAGGAGCTGGGGAGCATAGCTGGCGGGGGAAGGTATGACAATCTCGTGGAGGCTTACGGAGGCAAGTGGACTCCCGCGGTCGGGATATCCCTGGGAGTGGAGAGGATATGCTCCATAATGGAGTCCGAGAAGCTGCTGAAGGCTGCCGAATCCAAGACAAAGGTATTTGTCGCGCTTGCGGAGGGAAGATTCAGCAAAGAGGCATTGGAGATTGCGCAAAAGCTCAGGACAGCCGGAGTGAATACGCAGATGGACCTGATGGAAAGGCCTCTCAAGAAGCAGCTGGAATACGTGGACAAAATGAAGATTCCTTTTGTTGTCTTTGTCGGGGAGAGGGAGCTGAAGAGCGGGAAGCTCGTCATGAAGGACATGCGCAAGAGGAAGCAGGGCGAGCTCTCCCTGGAGAGGATTATAAAGGTGCTGGCGGGGAATCACAAAGATTAGCAAGCCCGTCACCATCCTTTCTCTGAAGAAAGCCTCACGGGCCGATACTTTTATATATATACCCTATTAACAAATGTTAGACCCAGGCTTATGTGATTCTCATGCCAGAGAAGACAGTCCAGATACCTGACGGGGTGGAAGTGAAGCTGGATGGAAAAGAGCTAGTTGTAAAAGGAAAGAACGGAGAACTCAGGAGAGCTTTCTCGCATCCGGCAGCGAAGGTGGAGATAAAGGAAGGGACCGTGGTATTCTCCTCGGACTCGAACAGGAAGAGGAACCGCGCCATAGTGGGCACGTGGGCCGCCCACTTCAGGAACATGTGCTCGGGAGCCTCCAGGCCATGGGAGGCCAGGCTCAAGATTATCTATTCACATTTCCCAATAAAGGTGAGCGTGGAAGGGAAGAAAGTGGTTATAGGTAATTTCCTCGGTGGGAGGAAGAACAGGGAGGCGGCTATAGTGGGCGACACGAAGGTCGAAGTCGCGAAAGACGAGATAATAGTCACAGGGATACACAAGGAGAACGTGGGCCACACAGCCGCGAACATAGAGCGCGCCGCAAAGGTCCAAGGCTTCGACCGCCGCATCTTCCAGGACGGCTGCCACCTTGTCCAGAAGGCCAGACGAATGGAATGAAGGGAAATGCTTGAATGAAGGCATCATCCAAGCCTGAAGGCGACTCTTGTCGCCTTCCTTCCATCGCGGACGCCTTCCAGCATTTTATTTATATTTGGACTCCGACAAATAATATAGCATGGTTGACCGGAAGGCTGCAGGTTACGTCAGATCCTGCATGGATGCAGGCTGGCCTGTCAGCAGGATAAAATCCGACCTGTACAATGCGGGATGGTCAAAGAAAGATGTTGAGGAGGCCATTTCTTCCGCAAAGGCTTCTGAGCCGAGCCAGGCGGCAGCCCCTGCTCCTGAGACTCCCAGATTCCCGGGCGAGGGCACGGCCAACAGCAAATTAATGCTTTACGTCGGCATACTGATAATAATTGCCGCTGTCGGCTTAGGGACTTATTATTTTGCCTCGACATATCTTCTTTCCCAATCGCCCCCGCCCACCACCAATATCGTGATATGCGGGGACGGCACATGCAGCAGCGAGGAAAATTATTCAGTGTGCCCTGATGACTGCACGCCTGCCTCAGTATGCGGGGACGGCACCTGCAACGGCCAGGAGACCTATGAGATTTGCCCGTCGGACTGCACCGCGCCTCCTGTGAATCCCATAAACCAGGATGTCAGGATAAGCATAAAGGATTCCGGGAAGACCTTCAACAGCGGGGAGAGCGTGACCTATCAGGTCGAGATAAGCGGGGTCACCAACCTTTTCGGGTTCCAGTTCGATTTCGAGTATGACCCGAGCGCGCTTTCATACCAGAGCTGGAGCGAAGGGAGCTTCCTCAACAGGAACGGCCAGGACCAGACGCT
>DATEYJ010000039.1:0-2124 GCA_035256265.1 archaeon | reverse complement strand
CTAATAGCGGCAGCAATAGAATAACAATTGTAATTATTATTTTTTTCATATTTTCACATTATTACTATTTAATTAGTTTTGAAAGTTTAATAATCATTAGCACCGCTCTCCAAAGCCCAATAGCAGATATCCATCAAATGAGCATATGCCCAAATATAAACCCCAAATCCAAAGTCAATGCGGAGGTGTTTACCATGATGTCAGAAATCCCAAAGAGCCTTTCCAAGGTCCGGCCCGAGGAGATAAACATGGAGGTCCTCAGGGCGGGGATGATCGCGGAGCTGGATGCCATCAGCCTTTACGAGCAGCTAGCGGTTATGGCCACGAATGCGGACATAAGGAAGGTCCTGGCTGACATAGCCAAGGAAGAGAAGACCCACATGGCCGAGTTCGAGACCATGCTCCTGAGGCTGGACAGGGAGCAGGTGCAGGAGAACGACAAAGGAAGGAAAGAGGTCGAGGAGCTTACTGGAAAGAAGTAGACCCTTACCCATTCATATCAAGGTCTACTTCATTCTCACAATCGGAAAGAAGTAGGTCCATGCTCCTGGAAGGAAGAAGCAGCCTACCCCCCTCCGGTGACATTTATATTGAGGCTTTTACAATAGAATAGTATGAGCGTCACAAAATACATAGAGATAGTGTGGATGAACCTGATAGGCATCGGTTTTGTTTCTGCGGGGCTCTACATGATAATATTCCTGTCCTCTGGAAACGCCATATACAATCCGATGGGATTCATCCTGATGGTGATGGGGCTGTTCTTCTCCACGATAGGGGGATTCTACGGGAAGAAGAAGCTCCTGCAAGAGACGAACCCGGTTTCCATGGAGTCCAGGCAGCTTGACCAGATCAAGCAGAATGTGGTGAGCCAGGTAAGGCCGGCCCAGGTCCAGGCGCAAGCGCCTAAAGAGCCCGAGCCTGCGATAGAGAAAGAAGGCGGCAAGGCCAGCTTCAAGCCAGAATCGAAGGTTATGGTCACCCAGGCAGCGGAGCCCCAGCCCGGACAGGTGGTGAAGATAATGGTCTGCCCCGGCTGCGACACAGAGAACCCGCCATCCAACATGTTCTGCTTCAACTGCGGGAAACGCCTTAAATCCGCTGCAAGGCGGGCGACAGCAGCAGCTGGGAAAAGGGCGAGAACATCCGCAAGGAGAGCGGCTGTCCAGTAAATCCCTGATTCTGTTTCAAGAGAGCGCGGGCTTGCTGTCTGATTTCATGGTCTTTACCCTTTTCTTCACGAGAACCGCGAGGAACACAAGCGCAAAGACGAACAGCCACGGGAGGTCGAAGTCGCGGGGTATGGTATAAAGGAATTTCGCCAGGTAGACGAAGAAATACGCGGCGCCTGTTATCATCCCTGCCATCCCCAGGGCAATGGCAGGATAGGGTATCCTGGCAAGCTTCTTTTCGAGGCTCTTTTCCCCTTCCATCAAGTCACCTATTAAATATTATGTTTTCTTTCATATATTCGTAGTTACCAGGAAGCAGTATGGAAATGATTAGAAAAGCCGGGAACGGCATTGTCCTGACAGCGAAGGTAAGAGCAAGTTCAGTCACCTTCACCATAACATCAAAAGGAGGGTTTCTGGAAATCCGCACGAGAAGCCCTGCGGAGGGGAACAGGGCGAACATTGAGATAGTGAAGGAGCTCTCCAGGCTTTTCGGGAGGGAAGTCAGGATAGTCCGGGGCCTCAAAAGCAGGCACAAGGAGATTCTTGTCCAAAGAGCTTCCCCAGAAGAGATAGAAAAGCTGATAGCGAAAGACTTATAAACTATTTTGTGACTATTTAATAGTGATAATATGAAGGAAACGGAATCAAAGCCTAAAAGATCTTATTTCAAGCAGTTCATGGAAGAGAAGACGTCGATAAGCAAATGCTACAACAGAGGTTCAGACGAATACAAGTGGCTCAGGCAGGAGTTGCTGGATTCCTACAGGGACAAAATACGGAAGAGGGAGTAATATATTCCTCATGTACCTCTTCTCCCACTCCTCCATTTCCTTCTCAGTAAGCGCTGGCTTCTCCTTCATTTTTCTAGGAGCGGGGTGCAGCTTCCTGAGCCATAACCCGTAAATCCCCCCGTAAAGCATCCCGGCCAGATGGGAGGCGTGCGCCACAT
>DATEYJ010000038.1:0-10945 GCA_035256265.1 archaeon | reverse complement strand
CATTCTGCATACAGGAACCTTGGGGAGAAGCTGCACCAAAGGAACCCCTACGTGGCCGTCCGGTCGTCTGCCACGGCCGAGGACCTCCCGGACGCCTCCTTTGCAGGCCAGCAGGACACCTACCTGAACATACGAGGGGAGAAGCCCCTGATAAGGAACGTCAAGAGATGCTTTGCCTCCCTTTTCACCAACCGCGCGATTTCCTACCGCGTGGACAAGGGATTCGACCATTTCAAGATAGGCCTCTCTGTCGGGGTCCAGAAGATGGGCAGGAGCGACATAGGCGCGGCAGGCGTGGTGTTCACGCTCGACCCGGACACCGGATTTGACAAGGTCGTGGTGATAAACGGCTCCTATGGCCTCGGGGAGTACGTGGTCCAGGGGAAGGTCATACCGGATGAGTTCGTGGTCTTCAAGCCCACCATGGGGATAATAGAGAGGAAGCTCGGCTACAAAAAAGTGAAGCTCGTGAGGGGCAAGTTCAGGAATGTGGAGGCCCGGGTCTCCGAGCATGATATAGACAGGTTCTGCCTGGTCACCCGCCAGATACTTGAGCTGGCAAGATACGCCATTACCATAGAGGATCACTACAAGAAGCCTATGGACATAGAGTGGGTGCTGGATGGAGAAACTAACAAGATATACATAGTCCAGGCAAGGCCGGAAACCGTGCACTCCACGAGTAACAAGAATGTTTACAAGGAGTATATACTGAAGGACAAGGGCAAGGCCCTTCTCAAGGGAATGGCCATAGGGACGAGGATAGGGGAAGGGAAAGCGAATGTTCTCATGTCTGCCAAATCCATAAACAGGTTCAGGAAAGGCGAGGTTCTCGTGACTGACATGACAGACCCTGACTGGGAGCCCATAATGAAGATCGCCTCTGCTATCATAACCAATAAAGGGGGTAGGACTTCCCATGCGAGTATAGTATCCCGCGAGCTCGGGATTCCCTGCATAGTTGGAACGCATGACGCCACCTCTGTCATTCGCTCGGGCCAGTATGTGACCGTGGACTGCTCCACGGGGGAGGGCAGGGTTTACCCAGGCCTGCTTAAGTTCCAAATCCTGGAGAGGGACATATCAAAGTTCCCGAAGACCAGGACGGACATAATGGTGAACGTGGGCGAACCGGATGAGGTTTTTTCCCTGGCAAAGCTTCCCGTGGCAGGAGTGGGCCTGGCCAGGGAGGAGTTCATAATAAGCAGCTACATAGGGGCGCATCCTCTCTACTTGATAGAGACACACCAGGCCGAGAAGTACATAAACACGCTTGCGATGGGGATAGGGAAGATCGCGGCCGCGTTCTACCCGAGGCCCGTGATAGTGCGGCTCTCGGACTTCAAGACGAATGAGTACGCGACCCTCAAGGGAGGGGAGAAGTTCGAGCCCAAGGAAGAGAATCCCATGATAGGATGGAGAGGCGCTTCTCGTTACTATGACCCAGGATACGTGGACGGCTTCGAGCTGGAGTGCAAGGCCCTGAAAATCGTGAGGAATGACATGGGCCTCAAGAACGTGATAGTCATGGTCCCGTTCTGCAGGACTGTGGAAGAGGGCAAGAAAGTCCTTGCGGAGGCTGAGAGGTTCGGCCTCTCTCGCAAGTCCGGGTGCAAGTTCTACGTGATGGCTGAGATACCCAGCAACATAATACTTGCCGAGGAGTTCTCAAAGATATTTGACGGCTTCTCCATAGGCTCGAACGACCTCACCCAGCTCACGCTGGGAATAGACAGGGACTCGGAGAAGCTCTCCAAGATATTTGACGAGCGCAACCCCGCAGTAAAGAGTCTGATTTCCGACCTGATAAAAAAGGCGCATGCGCATAATCCGAGGCGCAAGGTGGGCATATGCGGACAAGCGCCTTCGGACTACCCCGAGTTCTGCGAGTTCCTCGTGAAAGCCGGAATCGACTCCATATCCGTGAACCCGGACGTGGCCATAAAGACCATAATGCTTGTGGCGGACGTGGAGAAGAAGCTCAGAAGGAAAAGGTAGCTAATCCTTCTTGGAAACCTTGGATAATTTCCCCATCAGCCTGGGCTGCGCCCATATTATATCGCTCATTGTTATTATCCCCGCAAGCCTGTCATCATCCAGGACGGGTATCTTCTTTATCCTGTTCCCGGTCATGATCTGGACCGCCTTCTCCACCGGCTTGTCCGGGCCGATTGTTATCACATACTCTGTCATTGCATCCTTTACTTTGTAGGAATCCAGGTTCCTGTGGCTCTCGTCAGCTATGAAAACAAGAATGTCCCTGTCTGTTATTATTCCTGCGAGCTTGCCGTCTGTCCTCACGACCAGGCAGCCTATGTGGTTGTCCGCCATTATCTCCGCTGCCTCGCGCAGGGGCCTGTCAGGCCTTACGCTTATGACGTTCCTTGTCATTATCTCCTTCACTAACATGCCTTTCTCCTTGCGAACTTGTTAGTAGAAGTCGGCTTCGGCCGCCTTCCAGTAATTTAGGATTGGTTTTGGGATTTATAGGCATGAAGCCAAATAATATGCATGGACTGGAGGAAGATGCAGACCACGTTCTCATGGAAGCCCATCCTGCTCTGCACAGGACTGAACCTTGCCGTCGCCGGGATCATCTTTCTTTCAAGCTTTCTGCTGGCAGGCAGCATTTACCTGACCATATTCTACACGCTTTTCGCCTGGACCTTCACCGTGACAGTGAGCTTCCTGTACTGGATATGGTGGTTCTTCCAGAACATCAAGAACGTGCCTGGAAAAATCAAGGCAGGCTTCATATCGGTCATGGCCTTCCTGCTGGTGGGGGAATGGACTATAATATTCGGCTTCCTCAGGCTTCTAACTTAGAAAGAAGGCGTCCGCAGACGCCTTCCAGCAACAATCAGCCCTTCAGGACCGCAATGTGCTTCTTCAGAATCTTGTAAGTCTGCTCGATGGACTGCGGCATGACCTTGGTGGAGGCGGTGGCCTCCATGAACCCTGAGTCCCTTACATAGCGGGGAACTATCTGCACATGAAGGTGCAGTATCGAGCCTCCTGCCAGGTCACCTCCGAGGTTTATCCCTATATTGAATGCTGGCGCGTTAAGGGCTTTCTTCAGTAGAAGCACGGTCTTCCTCACGACCTCCCACATCTTCTGGTACTCCTCCTTGCTCATCTCCTCAGGCCCCACCACGTGCCTCACAGGCACGACTTCCAGGTGGCCTGTATTATAAGGGAATATGTTCATTATCACCATCATGTCCCTGTCCTTCCACAGGACCTTCTTAGGGGTCTCCGGGTCGTCCTTCGCGATATTGCAGAACAGGCATCCCTTTATCTGGCCGTGCTTCTTCTTCACGTAGCTGAGCCTTGATGTCGCCCAGAGGTAGTTCCTATACATGCAGGCCCTCCGCAAGCTCCTTTATTATCTTCTCGGGACTAAGGGCCTTCATGATCGCCGAAGCCACGAAAACCCCTGAGGCTCCAAGCTGCATCCCTTTCCTGACGTCCTCTTTGGTCTTTATCCCGGCTCCCACGAGCAGTGGTATTTTCCCAACAACCTTAAGGGAATTGGTTATCACTTCAGGCTTTGCCGTTGAGACAGAGACCGTCCCTCCTATAAGCTCCGGAGGCTCCACTGCTATATAATCAGGGGAGAATTTCGCAATCTGCTTAGCGGTTTCCGGGGTGTTGGCGCACACAATGGTTTTCAGCCTGATCTCCTTCGCCCTGTCTATAGCTTCCCTCAGTTTTTGAGGCTCTAGCTGATGCTCCGCATGGTTCAGGATGGTTCCTGCAGCTCCTGCGGACTTTATGGTCTCGGGAAGTATCCATCCTGTGTTCGAGCCGAAGTGTATGCCGTCCATGTGCTGGGAATACACGGGTATGCTCACCTCGGAAGATATTCTGTGTATCTCGGCTATCTGCACGGCAATGGCCATGTTCGCGCCCCTCTCGGTCGCAATCCTCTCTATCATCTTCGCCATCTTAAGCCCGCGCTCTCCCGTGCCTTCCTCATAAGTTTTGAAGTTCACCAGAAGAATGGGTTTGTCCGCCATGGTAATATATTGTGCTGGGGAGGATTTATTACTTATCTGAAAACCCTGTTAAGTTTGTACCACAATCCCATTTTAGGGGGCTCCTCTCCCACAATGATGTGGGAGAGCTTCTTCACCTCTGCAGAAACAGGCGAGTATGGGGAATACGAGAAGACTGGGTTCTTTATCGCTATTGACTCGCGGACCTTCTTGTGGTGCGGAATCTTCCCAATGACGTGAAGCCCTAGTATCTCCTCTATCTCCCTGTCCGTGAGCTCGAACTTCTCCTTGCGCACCTTGTTTATCACAACCCCGATTATCTCTCTTTTATGCTTCTCCGCAAGTGCTTTCGCCCTCAGGGCGTCCACTATAGCGGGCAGCTCAGGATTCGTGACTATTATCACCTTATCAGAAGCCTCTATCGCGGCGCGCACCTCGTTGTCTATCCCTGCCGCGGAGTCTATGAGTATGAAGTCCTTCTTCCCCACCACGTCCGAAAGGACATATTTCATCCTCCTCGGGTTCACCTCTATGTCCACCATGGAGGCCGGTATCACGTCAAACCCGAGGTAGTGCCTGTATATGGCATGGGTGAGCGAAACATTCCCTTTCAGCACATCGTTAAGTGAAAAGGGGTAGAAGTTAGAAAGCCCCAGATGGATTCCCAGGTTCGCTCCCGAGAGGTTCCCGTCAATCACGAGGACTTGTTTTCCCAGCTGCGCGAGGGCCGCGCCGAGATTAGAAACGAGCGTGGTCTTCCCGACCCCGCCCTTTCCAGAAACAAATGATATGATTTGCGTCATAATCAGTTATTGAACCGGGGTTTTAAATACTTTGCTGGTTTGTCGAATTTTTTGCTAAGCCTTCATCGCGTAAAAAGAATCCGTGACCGCGGCCGCGTCCCCCAGCCCCACTATTATCCTGGGGTTCTCCACAATCCTTGTAGGAATAATAAAAAAGTTCTTTGACCTAACCGTCTGGATTCTGGAAAGTGAGACTGCCTTCGCTTTCCCCAGATTATCCTTTATTCCTCCCAAAGCCTTTGCTGTGCAGACCTGCACGGAAAGCTCCGCTGCCTTGAGGTTCCTTTCCAGGCTTCCCCTGAATGCTGTAAGCCTGTAGTCTCTTGTGTGCAGGCTTATCCTCTCCAGGCCGGTCTTCTCAAGGAAGGAGAGTATGCCTTCTGCTGTTTCTTTGGGCTCTTTCTCATTTATCCCAAGAATTCCTAGCTCCGTCTCGTTCATTCCAATAGAGTCCAAGCAGTTCGTGTCAAGGAGTTTTTTTATGGAGTACTTCATGAGTCCCTTGCCATAGCCTAGCTCAAGATGCACCTTGAACTTCCTGTCTTCAAGCATATCTGCTATCTCATTCACTTTCTTTCTGTGCTTCCTTGGAACTGCATGGAAGCCTGAAAGGAACAGATAGCTGGCGTTTTTCACGGAATCCCAGAAATCCTCGTCCAGCAAGAAATCCAGCTGAACCATATCATAATTAAAAATCTTCCTATAGCCTTCCTTTTCAAATATTATGTGCTCCGCCTCTTCGTCAGGCCTTGAGCAAGAGATGGGGGATTTTTCCCTCCTTTTTGACATGACGAAGATTTTGTGTCTGGAAAGCTCAGACATGAGGTTTTTTGGTCGACTGGGGCAGGAAAGCACGCTTGCTATTCCAATATCGGAAAGCGTGGCAGCTGCGTTAGCCGCGTTCCCGCCTATTATCCTTTCCGGATTAGTGAGCGAGGATAAAATCCGTGAATGTAGTTTCTTTGATATGAAAATCTCGGAATCTCCCTTCCGGGAGAAGAATTTAGCGAGGAATTCAGGAGGCTCCTGCCTCGCTATCACATCCCAGTGCGCGAACAGTCCAAGAAACGGCTTCATGTATATATTCTGTTTTTCTCTATAAAATGTATGAAAATCCTCATGATAGGCTGGGGCTTCCCTCCTAGGATAGATGGCGGCCTGGATACGCATGTCTTCGAAATCAGCAGGGAGCTCGCAAGGAGAAATGATGTTCTTCTCGCGCTTCCTGCATTCAATTCTCCCAGGAAAGCCCCTGAAGGGGTAAAGATAATCCCCATAAGATGCCCAAGGTTCTCTCGTATGAGGTCGCTCGTGAACTCCGTGAAGGAGTATAACAGGAACATCATAAGAAAGTGCGGAAATCTTGATTTCGATGTTATCCACTCCCATGACTGGTTCGGGGTGGAGGCTTGCTCAGAGCTGAGGGAAAGGACAGGAAAGCCCTGGGTTTTTACCCTGCATTCTCTTGAGTACATGCGGTCGTGCCAGAACGGGAAGTCGGCTATGGAACGGCTTGAGAGGAGAGGAGCGGAAGAATGCGACAGGGTAATAACCGTAAGCAAAGGCATGAAAAAGAGCATTGTAAGGGATTACGGGATTAGTCCGGGAAAGATAGATGTTGTCTACAACTCCGCAAGAATGGGAAGGGTGAATACCGGCAATATAAGGAGACGGTTCGGTCTTGGAAAGGGTCCTGTCATCCTTTTTTTGGGAAGGCTTTCCTCCCAGAAGGGGGTGGAATACGTTATCCATTCTGCAAAAATGGTTTCGGAAAAAATCCCTGAAGCAAGATTCCTTGTAGCAGGTGAGGGCAACCTGAAGGGGAGCCTGGAAATCTTCTCCTCCCATCTCGGGCTGGACGGGAAGGTCATCTTTGCAGGATTTGTTCCTCAAAAAGATTTGGCCTCATACTATTCCGCCGCGGATGTGTTCGTCCTCCCTTCCCTGCATGAGCCTTTTGGCATAACTGTCCTGGAATCCCTGCTCTCGGGGACGCCTGTCGTGGTGAGCGAAAACGCGGGTGTGCTGGAGAACGTCCCTGAGATGAAATGTATTATGAAGGTCCGGCCGTCTGACTCGGAAGAGCTCGCAGGGGAAATCACCCACTTCCTGGAGAGGCCGTTCAGGGTTTCAGGAAGGGAGATTGCAGCTTTGCAGAAGGCTTATTCCTGGGAGAAAAGCGCCAGGCAAATCGAGAGCATCTATCAGAAGCTTATGTGAAAGGCCTTTTCGAACGGCTGAAAATGGCTCGAAGGCAGATTTTGGCTGGAAACCGTCTGCAGACGCTTTCTTTCTCCATTCCGCCTTCCCTCGAGAATCCTTCCGAGAATCCTGAGAACGTGATCTCCCCTTTCCTTTGGCTGGAAAATAATTTGGTAGGTTCCCTTCCCCGTGCAGGTCACGAACCTCCCGCCAGAGGATGGGTAGCTCACATTATGCAGCATCTTCTCCGGGCTCGGGAGGAATATCTCCTCCCTTCCCGTGGGGTCTTTCATTATCCCAGAAAGCTCGCAGTCCGCTGGCCTGCCTTTCTCCGAGACTGAAAGCTGTATGCGCCTGAAAACCCCTGCTAATGAGACTGATATTTTTATGTCCATGAACCCACGTTTTTATTTAGTATAGTAATGTAATTTAGTAATATTAAGGTTGCTTGCATGACAATTTTCAGGTCGTATGATATAAGGGGAATTTACGGGAAGGATTTGACAGACGAGATAATGAAGGGTATAGGAAACGCACTTGGAAATCATGTCAAGGCCAATGTGGTCCTGGCAAGGGACTGCAGGCTCTCCAGCAAGAGCCTCCGGGACTCCTTTGTGAAAGGATTCCTGGAGACTGGCGGGAATGTCATTGACGCGGGGGAGCTGCCGCTTGGAGCAGGGATGTTCTATGGCTGGAAGACCAGGACGTCTTTCGCTTACATAACAGCATCCCACCTGTCCAAGGAATGGAACGGGATCAAATTCTTCCACGGGAACGGCATAGGGTTCATAGATGAGGAAAACCTCATGGTCAGGGACCTGTATATGAAAGGCCCTGTCATTGCCAGCAAAATGGGAACTATATTGAAGCCTAAATGGGATGTCCTTGGAGAATACAGGAAATATCTGGTTTCCAGAATAAAGGCCAGGAGGAAACTCAGGATTGCCATTGACTCCGGGAACGGCATGGCAGGCATGATAGCCCCCCAGGCGTTCAGGCAGGCGGGGTTCGAGGTTGATTCCATTCACGAGAGGCCTGACGGCAATTTCCCGGGAAGGGGGCCTGACCCAATGGAGAGCCCCCTGACGGAGCTGAGGAAAAGGTCCCTCAAGGCTGACATGGGCATCGCCTATGATGGCGACGGGGACAGGATGGTCGTTTTTGACAATAAGGGGAAGAGGCTCACCACGGAGCAGACATCATGCTTCATAATGAGCGAACTGCTCAGGAAAGAGAAGGGTCCTGTGATTGCGAATGTGGAGTGCACCAAGGTCCTGGATGGGGTTGCCGCAGAATTCAAGCGGCCAATCAAGAGGATAAAGGTCGGCCACACCTTCCTCATGGATGAGGTCAAGAAGAGCAATGCATCCTTCGGGGTCGAGCTGTCCGGCCACTTCGTGATACCTTCTCTCGTCCCCTTTGACGACTCGCTGGCCGTCTCTTTATACGCGGCCGAGGCGCTTTCCAGAAAAGGTCGTCCCCTGAGCGAGGAGATTAAGGGGATACCCGCATATCCTTTCGAGAGGATAAACCTCGGATGCGACGACAGGAAGAAATTTGACGTTGTGGAGAGCCTGAAGAAGCATATTTCAAGCAAATACAAAAAAGTAAACCTGCTTGACGGCATAAGAGTTGACTTGGATAACGGCTGGGCCCTCATAAGGCCCTCGAACACGGGCCCCATGATCAGGCTCACTGTGGAAGGGGAGACTGATAGGGACAAAGAGGCCATAAAGAAGACCTTTTCGGCTATGTTAAGGCAGGAGATAAGGAAGTCCTGCAAATAGGCTTTTGGCGCATGGCAAGAAGGCGGAACTCTGGAACGAAGGCGTCTGAAAGAGAGAAGGCGACAAGAGTCGCCTTCATGCCATAACACGCCTTCCAGTCAACGACGCCTTCAAGCAAGAAACGGCCTGAAGGAAAGCAATATAAATACATAGTAAGTAGTTAATGGCACGGGAAGAAGATGGCTAGAAGGCGTCTCTCAGACAGAAGGTGTCCGTTGACACCTTCAATCCAAACGACGCCTTCGTTCCAAGAAGCTGGTGAACTTATGGAGATAAAGGTTCTGGAAAAATCGAATGAGAGCATGAAGATAGAGGTCGTTGGCGAGAATCACACACTTCTCAACCTTCTGAGGGAGAAATCCTGGAAGGCTGGAGCGACGCAGGCTTCTTACATGATAGAGCATCCCTACCTCTCCAATCCGAAGATAACCGTGAGGGCGAAGAATCCCAAGAAGGTCCTGGCTGATGCCATCCAGATGGTGGCTGAAGATGCGAGGGAATTCGGGAAGGAGTTCGGGAAGGCCGGAAAGAAGTAACGATGGAAGGAAGGTGATTAAAGACCGAAGGCGTCTCTTACGCCTTCCAACTCAATTCCACCTTCAGGCAAGAAACCTGTCGCAAATCGCGGTGCTGCTTTATGAAGAGAAGGATCCCCAGGCCCAAGCTTAGGCTGAGAAGGAAGGAGGAAGGTGGGGGGATGAAGTTCTATGCCAGGAAATACTGGTATGTGTTCTTCCTCATAGCCATATTCCTGTCGAGCTGGTATTTCAGGTCAATCCCCGGAAGGTGGAACGAGCTCATAGGACTGGACGAGTTCCTGTTCTACAGGATAGCGAGGGACACCCTGAACAACAACCTTGTGCTGCCGGCCCTTGACACCATGAGATATTATCCGTTGGGCGTGAGCACCTGGGAAGTGGATTACACCATGCCCATATATCTTCCTGTCATAGCATACCTGTTTGCCTCAGCCATAGGCATATCCATGCCCTTCCTCCAGTTCGCGATATTCTTCCCTGCGTTCATAGGAGCTGTGGGAGCCATAATAGGCTTCTTCATAGCTAAGGAGCTCTTCAAGAGCAACACGAGCGGCCTGTTCGCAGCTTTCTTCGTCTCCATGACTCCCGCCCTCTTCACAAGGACCTCAGCCGCCTCGTTCGAGAAGGAGGCCACGGCAGTGATATTCATGATGGCCGCCATATGGCTTTTCCTGAAATCCTATAACAGCGGTTCCAACAGGAGCTCCTGGTTCTACGGCATCCTCTCGGGACTGTCCTTGGCGCTCATGAGCCTGTCCTGGGGAGGCGTCCAGTATATCTATCTCGTTTTTGCGGCGTTCTTCGGTATCATATTCATCGTTAACGTCGCCCTTGTGGTGCTGAATTACCTGTTTTCAGGGATTGAGGGCTCACTGAACAATCTGGAGAAGTTCATGGGACCCTCCATGATGATGGCTTACATACCCATGATAATCCTGGGCACTGTCATCCAGTCCATGACTCCCCATAACATAGGCTCCACACACTTCTCCGTGCTGGCGGCCTACGGGGTTGGCGCTGTCCTCCTGCTGAGGTACGGCCTTATAAGATTCAAGCTGGTAAAGAAGGAAAAGGCGGCCTACATAATCCCGGCCATGATGCTGGCGGGTGTCGTGGTGTTTTTCGCCGGCTCCATCATGACGGATTTCTTTGACAGCCTGATAGGCTCCTTCATGAGTCTGCTCACGCTCTCAAGGAGCGTGATAGGCTCCACAGTGGCCGAGAACGCGCCAGGCGACTGGAACACGATATTCTCTACACTGGGCACGGGATTCTCCTCAGGCACACTGCCATACCTTGGCTCCATTGCCCCGTTTTTTGCCCTGTGGATATTCATGTTCCTCGGCGCCTTCCTCATCGTATATGAAATCTACAAGACCCAGAACTGGCTCCTGATATTCCCGCTTGTGTGGCTGGGCTCCACCATGTTCAGCATCTTCTGGATGGTCAGGCTGCTCTTTATATTGGGCCCTGCCGCAGGGATAGTGGCGGGCTTCTTCTTCGGCTGGATGGCCCAGAGGATTATTGGAACCAAGTATATGGAATCTGCCAAGAAAAAGAAAGGTTTGTTGGTTGCAATATCCGCCTTAACCGCCGGCATGATTGCAACTGCGTTT
>DATEYJ010000037.1:0-2446 GCA_035256265.1 archaeon | reverse complement strand
GGTCGCATGTACGTCTCGGACATGGTCCTGCTAAAAGAGCTTCCTGCCGAGAAAAGGAACGACAAGGAGCTCCTGGCGGGATGCGTGGCAGGCGCGCTCCTCAAAAAAGACTATCTCACAAAACTGGAAGATGTGGGATTCAAGGTGAGGATAATCTCCGAGGACAGGGCCCTCAGCAAGAAGCAGTACCTGGGCCTCCCGATAGAGAGCCTGAGGATAGAGGCGCGGAAATAATCCTGGAACAATCTGGTCTTATAAAATTTTCCCCCATTCTTTATGTATGGACAGGCCGGTTCTTAGGGGCAGGGTCCTTTTTTTCATGCCGCTCATACTAGTATTCCTGCTTTCCCTCTATACTGTCCAGGCCCATCAGCCCAGGCTTGTTATGGGCGCGGACATACATGACGAGAACAGCTCGCTCCTGATTCCGGAGCCATGGGTTTCCAAGGCCTATTATGGGGAGCTGAACGGGAAGTCCGATTTCTACAAGATAGTGCTGCAGAGCCCCACGCAGATATATTTCGGCATAACAGCCCCTTATCTTCCTGGCAGCAGCACAGACCTGCATGTGGAGGTTTATGATTACAAGGACAAGTCCGTCACCCAGGTTCTTCTGCTTGACGGCTCCAAGGCAAAATGGGAGCCCCTTTATGAGGAATTCGGAGGGGATTGGTACCTGCAGGGCCCTGAGGCGAGGGAGAACCTCACTAACGTCACATATTACATAAAGGTGTCCGGCCCTTTGAACCACACCAGATATTCCCTGATTATAGGGGAGGAGGAGTCATTCCCTCCACAAGAGGTTCTGAATGCATATCTTACCCTTCCCGCGATAAAGCAGCAGTTCTTCTCCAGGCACGTCTACTTCTCTTTCTTCCACATGCTGGGGATAATCCTGGCCATGGGCTCGTTCCTTGCAGGCTCCGTGATAGTTCTCATGACGGAACGGATAAGGCTGAAGTCAGCGGCCCACTCCTACATGAAGGTGAGATACCTGGCATGGCTGGGTTTCCTCCTGACAGCCGCGACAATCTTCCTGGCCTTCATCCAGGGCCCGCTCAACATGCTGGGAATGCTCAGGATAGGCTTGTTCTTCCTGCTCCTGATATTCTTCCTTCACGCGAACAGCAGGGTGGCGAGGCTGGAGAACAGGGTTCCCGGAAGCCTCAGGCTCAGCATGTGGATATCCATAATCCTCTGGATGGTTTTCCTTTTCTACACGGCCGCTCTGATTTAATTCTCCATTTAAGCCTCTTCTCCCAAATAAAAATATGGCCGTGACAGAGAGATGCCCCAAGTGCGGAGGCGAGGCCTACCTCTCCGAGGAGGAGATGGCAGGCGCGGTAGAGAACGCGGACCCGCCCAAGGTCGCGATAAAGCAGATATTCAAGTGCAAGTCCTGCGGGGAGAGGTTCTCGCGCATAGTCTTTGAGAACCTGGAAGGCAAGAAGAGGCCTGCAAAGATCGAGGCCAAGAAGCTCCCGGAGCTTTTCGAGGGCTTCCACAAGCCTGGAGTGGGGCTGGATGAAGATCCCCAGGACAAGATAGAGATGTTCTGAACGTTGGAAAGAAGCCGGCTTCGGCCAGCTTCAAACTCACCCCGTATCCTGCCGGGTGTTCCATTTAAATCCTTCCTAAGAGAATTATGTTCTACCAGGATTCACATCATTAGCTGTTTGCGCAGTTAACTATGCGAGGAGGTTTTCTTATGACCAAGAAGAAAAAGCCCGTTCCCGAGATAAAGCCCCAGGCGAAGCCTGTTATCGTGGCCGGAGGCCCGAAGGACGTGCCCACGGAAAAGGACAGGGAGATCCTGAAGGATATGGACAGGATTATCTGGAATCCTGACATACTCAAGAAATTCAAGGGCCAGAGCACACCCATGGCGCCTGACGGCCACAACAAGCCCAACGAGAGAAAGAAGGCGAACGCGAAGAAAGAAGTCGGCAGCAAGCCGACTTCCAGCCAAAGTCCGCCTTCAGGCCAGCGACAGGACGTGAAGAAGGCCTAGCCCCGGTGGTTCCCATGCCCACTTACTCCAACTCCAAGCTCGAGTGCTTCGAGTCATGCCCTCTCAAGTACAGGTATGTATACATAGACAAGCTTGAGAAGCCATATGAGGAAACAGTGGAGCAGTTCCTGGGGAAGAGGGTGCACGAGGTCCTTGAGAAGCTGTACAAGGACCTGAAGTTCCAGAAGCTGAACACACTTCCCGAGCTCCTGGAATTCTATGATTCTGAGTGGAAGAAGAACTGGAACCAGCAGATTATCTTCGCCCGGAAGGAATACACCGAGGAGAACTACAGGAAAATGGGGGAGAAATACATCTCTGACTTCTACAGGAGATATGAGCCATTCAACCACTCCAGGACCATCAGCCTGGAGCACAGCTTCACCATAAACCTTGACCCGGAAGGCAATCACAAGCTCACAGGCGTGATAGACC